>CALWNT010000132.1 GCA_944382885.1 uncultured Clostridia bacterium
CGATGGTGATGAGCTGTTGTGTGAGGGTCATGCGCAGGCACCTCCTTTCGCTTTTTCAAGAGGCCTTCGGAGCAAAGTGAGGACGGCCAGAATGGAAAGCATGGCGGGGATGAGAAAGCCGTCCGCACCGAAGGCGATCAGGCTCAGAGCGGAGAGGCAGATGCCCAGAAGGGAGCTTTCATGCCTTTTCTCCTTCAGCCACTGCTCCAGAAAAATGACGACGAACATGGCGGTCATGACAAAATCAAGTCCTTCCGTATTAAACGTGATGAAGGAGCCGAAGATGCCGCCCAGAGTCGCGCCTGCAAACCAGTAGAGGTGATTCAGCAGAGTTACAAAAAACATAAACCAGCCCCGGTCCACGTCCGGCGGAATTTCGGCAGTATAATTGATGGAAAAGGTTTCGTCGCACATGCCGAAAATCAGGTAGATCTTTTTAAGACCTACATTTTTAAACCGATCCAGCATCGAAATTCCGTAAAACAGATGTCTGGCGTTAATCATCAAGGTTACGGTCAACGCTTGAAGGGGGTGAAAAGCGCCCAGCAGCAGATTGGTGGCCACAAACTCTGCCGATCCGGCAAAAATCGTCAGACTCATCAGCATGGGATACCAGAAGCTGAATCCGGATACATTCATATAAATCCCATAGGTTATGCCCAGAAACCAGAAACCTGCAAAAATGGGAATGGTATAGGGAAAAGCCGCCAAAAAGGCCCTTTTGTATTCTGCAATGTCTTTCATGCCGTTACCTCCTCGCGCGTTTTTCAGTATATCAAATTGGACAGGGAAAAGCAAATTTCGACAAAGAACCCTTTTGGTAAATGATGTGATGCCCTCCTCTCGTTTTTCTAAACATAAAAAGCAATTTTCCTATTGACATAATAGGAAATATAGGATATACTAAGGGCCATAAGATAGATGATCAAATTTACAAGATCGTGAGTGAAAACGAAGTATGAGAATAATCAAGACCAAGAAAGGCGTTTTTCTGGAAGAAAAACGAATGTGTAAAAGCTCCCTTTAACAGTAAACCCCAAATCAAATTCAAAAAGGAGCTATTTTTATGAACCCGAACAGAACTTATCAATTTGAGACCTTACAGCTTCATGTAGGACAAGAAAACGCCGATCCCGCAACGGATGCCAGGGCGGTGCCGATTTATCAGACCTCATCTTATGTCTTTCATAATTCTGACCACGCCCAAGCCCGGTTTGATTTAAGCGACGCTGGAAATATTTATGGGCGGCTAACGAATCCTACCCAAGAGGTATTTGAAAAGCGCATTGCCGCATTGGAGGGCGGGATCGCCGCTTTGGCAGTGGCGTCCGGCGCTGCGGCAATTTGCTATACCTTTGAAAATTTGGCAAAAAACGGAGACCATATTGTTTCTGCGAAAAACATCTATGGCGGTACCTATAACCTTTTGGCGCATACCCTTCCTCAGTATGGTATACAGACCACTTTTGTGGACGCTTTAGACCTTGCAGCGATAGAAAAAGCCATCCAGGAAAACACCAAGGCGGTGTTTGTGGAAACTCTTGGCAATCCCCGTTCCGAGGTATCTGATATTGAGGAAATCGCTAAAATCGCGCATCGTCATAAAATTCCACTGGTTGTAGACAATACCTTTGGCACTTCTTATCTGATCCGGCCGATTGAGTATGGCGCGGACATTGTGGTGCATTCCGCCACAAAGTTTATCGGCGGACACGGTACGGCTATCGGCGGTGTGATCGTTGATGGTGGGAAATTTGACTGGGAGGCTTCCGGAAAATTTCCGGCCTTGACCCAACCGGATCCCAGTTATCATGGCATTAGCTTTACAAAGGCGGCAGGAGAGGCTGCTTTTGTCACCAGAATCCGGGCGGTGTTGCTGCGGGATACCGGAGCGGCAGTTTCCCCCTTTCACGCCTTTCTCTTTTTGCAGGGGCTGGAAACTCTGTCTCTGCGGGTAGAACGTCATGTGGAGAACGCGCTGAAGGTGGTAGAATACCTGTCTCATCATCCCCAAGTGGAGGCGGTACATCATCCGTCAGTGACAGAAGACCCGGGGCAAAAGGCGTTATATCAAAAATATTTTCCCAACGGAGGCGGTTCGATCTTTACCTTTGAAATCAAGGGGGACGATCGGAAGGCGAAGGACTTTATAGACCATTTGGAAATTTTTTCTCTTCTCGCGAATGTAGCGGATGTGAAATCGCTGGTGATTCATCCCGCTTCCACTACCCACTCTCAGCTCACCGAAGAAGAACTGGAGGAGCAGGGAATCGCGCCGAACACCATTCGGCTTTCGGTGGGAACAGAACATATTGACGACATTATCGAGGACTTGGAATCTGCTTTCCAGGCGGTAAAGTAATCCAGGCAGGAAAAAGGAACAGGACGGGAAACGTATGAAAATATCTACAAAGGGAAGATATGCGCTGAGATTTATGCTGGACGTGGCCTCTCATCAGGACGAAGGGGTTGTCCGGGTAAAGGATGCGGCGCAGCGGCAGGAGATTTCTCTCAAATATCTGGAACAGGTAGTATCCCTGCTGGTGAAAACCGGCATGGTGCGGAGTATGAAAGGCCCCAATGGAGGATACCGATTAACCAGGGAAGCAAATGACTATACTGTAGGTGACATCCTGGAAGCTACCGAGGGCTGTTTGGCTCCGGTGGACTGCCTGATGGATTCCCCAAACCGATGTAGCCGGTCCCAAAGCTGCGTCACACTTCGGCTTTGGAGGGAATTATACGAAGGTATGGAGCAGATCCTCAACAAATATACCTTGCAGGATCTGGTCGATTGGCAGAAAGAAACACCCGATCATTATGTGATAGAAAAAGGAGAATGAAAATGGCAAACATTTATCAAGGCGCATTGGAACTGGTGGGAAATACCCCGCTGGTAGAACTGAAAAAATTAGAACAGAAACACGGACTGAAAGCAAGACTGTTGGCGAAGCTGGAGTACCTCAATCCGGCGGGAAGCGTAAAAGACAGAATCGGGAAAGCGATGATTGAGGATGCGGAGGCATCCGGCAAGCTGAAACCGGGCGCTACAATTATTGAGCCGACCTCTGGCAATACCGGAATCGGATTGGCAATGGCGGCTGCGGTGAAGGGATACCGTATGATCCTGACCATGCCGGAAACAATGAGCGTAGAGCGGAGAAACATCCTGAAAGCTTACGGCGCGGAGCTGGTGCTCACTGAAGGCGCCAAGGGAATGACAGGCGCCATTGAAAAGGCAGAGGAATTGGCGAAGGAAATCCCTGGCAGCTTTGTCCCGGGGCAGTTTGACAATCCGGCTAATGCGAAGATGCACCGGGAAACTACCGGTCCGGAAATTTGGAGAGACACCGACGGACAGGTGGATGTCTTTGTCGCCGGTGTCGGTACCGGAGGAACGATCACCGGGACAGGGGAATACTTAAAGCAGCAGAATCCCCAGGTGAAGGTAGTGGCGGTAGAACCCTCTGATTCCCCTGTGCTGTCCGGCGGAAAGAGCGGCCCCCATAAAATCCAGGGGATCGGGGCCGGTTTTGTCCCCAAAGTGCTGAATACGGAAATTTATGATGCAATCATGCCGATTCAGAGTGAAGACGCCTTTGCCGCCAGCAAGGAGCTGACCAAAACAGAGGGCATCCTCACTGGGATCTCTTCCGGGGCCGCCCTCCATGCGGCGATAGAGCTGGCGAAAAAGGAAGAAAACGCCGGCAAAACCATTGTGGTGCTCCTTCCCGACAGCGGAGACCGGTATTACTCCACCCCTCTCTTTACAGAATAATTTATTTTTAAAAAAGGCCGAAGCCAAAGACCTGTGTTCTGTGGCTTCGGCCTTTTTGTAAACAGCATGAACTGGGAAAAACAATTTATACTAGAATTGGGAATAGAAATTCACTTTGGAGGATGTTATGCTGGTATTATGGAGATAAAGGAGGGACTTGAGATGACAGAACAGATAAAACAGCAGCTCATGGAGAAAAATCAGAAGATTATTGATATGGTGGTCGAAAAAGTCAAACGGGATTTTCCGGAAGATATTGCCATAGTTGGATTGGCAGGCTCCTTTGCTACCGGGGATTTTTATGAAAAAAGCGATCTGGATCTCATCATCATCAACAATACCCAGCGCGGCTGGGAAATCAGCGAAAGCTTTCTTTTAGACGACGTGGGTTACGATTTTTACTGCACGCCCTGGGAGACCAGAATCGAGGAGGAAGCGAATCTGGAAAGTCCCGGCGTTTCCAGTCTGCTGGATATGAAAGTCCTTTACTGCGCAAAACCGGAATATCTGGAAAAGCTCAGAAGCTATCAGCAAAGGGCGCTGGCTCTGCTGGCGGAACCGATTGGAGAGAATTGTATCCGCCGGGGAGAAAGGGGGATTTCCCTTGCCAAAGAGAGCTTTGCTCGGATGGTGCTGGAAGAATCCATCGGACGGGTGCGGTATTGTTCCAGCGAGGTGGTGTATCATCTGTTCAACACCATCGTGGCATTAAATAACACCTATCTCAAACGGGGAACCAAGCGGCATTTCGAGGAGCTTTCCGCTTATCGGTATCTGCCGGAAAATTTTGAGGGACTTTATTGGAATGTACTTCGTTCCCGAACGGTCACAGAGATTCGGGCGACGACCCAGGCGTTTTTGAAAAGCGTCATCTTACTTTGTGAAAAAATGCGCCGGGAGCTGGTGCCGTCCCCCAAGCCTACAAAGGAAAATCTGCGGGGGACTTATGAAGAACTTTGGAGCAACTATCGGAATAAGGTTCTTAAAAGCGCGGAAGAAAAGGATCTGTCCTATGCCTATTGGACGGCGATGGGAGCGCAGAACTTTTTAAATGAAATGACAAAAGAAAAGGGAACGCCGGAATTTGACCTGATGGCTCATTTTGATCCCAAATATCTTGGGGGCTTTGCAAAAGCCTTTGAGGAGATCGCAGAGGAATACCGGAAAATTTATGATAGCGTAGGGCTTTTGGTAGAGCAGTTTGACACGTTTGAGGAATTATACCAGCATTTTATGGAGCAAAAGGATAACAAGAAGGCTTGAGTTTATGGTGCTTAACGGACGCAAATGTGTTCGATTGTGTGATTCTCCTCTGTGCTCTTGATTTTCCTGTCAAAGGCGGGTATAATAAAAATAAACTAATCTAATCTAGTTTATTTTGAAAGCGGCGAAACCGGATGGAAAGGGTTCGCCGTACCACAATAAAAACTTCAAAAACAGGAGGAATTATCATGGCAATGGAAATTACCAAAGACAGCATCATCGGCGATATCTTAGATGCGGACGGCACCACTGCGGAATATTTCTTGGAAATGGGGATGCACTGCTTAGGCTGCCCTTCCGCAAGAGGGGAATCCTTGGAGCAGGCCTGCATGGTTCACGGCGTTGACGTAGACGAGCTGGTAGCGAAATTAAACGCCCATATGAAATAAGGGGCGCTTTATGCTCGATAAAAGACTGCTGGTTTGTGCAGATTTGATACGCAAAGGGGCAAAGGTGTGTGACGTGGGAACGGATCACGCCTATTTGCCATGTCATTTGATTCTTGCGCATATTACAGAAGATGTAACTGCTGCTGACGTAAACCCGAAGCCCTTGGAAAGCGCGAAACGCACCATCGCGGAAGCCGGACTTTCCGGAAAGATCAAGACGGTTTTATCGGACGGGCTTCAAAAAATCGATCCCGATACGCAGGATATCGTCATTGCGGGGATGGGCGGAGAGTTGATTGCGAAAATCCTGTTTTCCTGCCTGTGGTGTAGAGATCCACAAAAACGCCTGATCCTCCAGCCGATGACCAACATCCCTTACTTGAGAACTGCTCTTTACCGGGAAGGGTTTGAGATCCTGTTGGAGCGGCCGGTATCGGAGCGGGGGCATTTTTATACCGTGCTTCTCTGCCGCTGGCGCGGGGAGAAAAAAGAGGTCTCACGGCTGTTTTCCCTGATTGGAAAGATTCCCGAATGCGGTACTCCGGAAGGGGAACAGCACCTGTGGTATCAAATCGGACGGCTTAGAAAAATCGCGGCAGGACTTAAGGCCGCGAAGGATCCCGAAAAACGGCAGGAAGCAGAGCAGATTGAGGCGTTGGCGCAGGAGATAGAAAATAAACTGAAGAGCCGGAAAACTGAAACAGGAGAAAAGAAATGAGCGTTACTCTAGCAGAATTATTCAACTGGGTCGATCAAATCGCCCCATACGATACTCAGGAGAGCTACGACAATTCCGGTGTGATCGCCGGGAATTTAGACGGTGTGATCCAAAAGGTGGGGCTTGCCTTAGACGCGACCAACGAAGTGGTAGACCGGGCGCGGGAAGCGAAGATCGATCTTCTAATTACTCATCATCCTGCTATTTTTCAGCCGGTGAAGCAGCTTCTGGGGGATCATCCAGTCTATCGGCTGATTCAAAGCAATATCTCTCTGTTAGCGGCTCATACCAATTTGGATAAGGCACCGGGAGGGGTGACCGATACCTTTGCGGCTCTGTGCGGAGTTCGCGATGGGATTTATCCGGAAGTCTTGGAAGGCTGCGGAAAGGTTGGAAGGCTTGAGGAGGCCTGTACTGCCAGGGAGTATGCCCTTTTTCTCAAACAGGCGTTTGGCGCGGATGCGGTGCGTTATGTGGAAGGGAAACGGAAGGTACAGCGAGTTTGCTGCGTTCCCGGAAGCGGCGGCTCCTTTTTGGAAGGGGCGGCGCTTTGCGGCGCGGATACCCTGGTGACCGGGGATATTAAGCACAGCACCTTTGTGGACGCTCAGAACATGGGGATGAATGTCATCGAGATCGGACATTACGACGCTGAAGTGACGGTACTGCCGGTGCTGCAGCACAGGCTTCAGGAGGCCTTTCCGGAGCTTGAGGTGGTCCTCTTGGAGGAGAAGCGGATTCGAGCGGTATAACAAGGTCGAAGGGATTTCATTTACAGGCTGGAAAAACGTGTGACTGCGTTTTTCCATTCTTTTTATCATAACGAAAAAATGCTTCCGGAATCTTCGCGTAGAGACCGGATTTACATAAATGGGGAGGAACAAAGATGGCGTTAGATGGCGTTTTTTTAAGCGTATTGCGGCGGGATATTTTAGATACCGCTTTAAATGCCCGGGTAGATAAAATTTATCAGCCTTCAAAGGAAGAGATTATGATGACGCTTCGCTTCCGGGGCGGCAGTGTAAAGCTGTTGATGAGTGCGTCAGCCAACAGCCCCCGGATTCACTTTACCAATGTGTCCTTGGAAAACCCAAAGACGCCGCCGATGTTCTGTATGCTGATGAGAAAGCATCTGAGTACGGCGAAGCTGGTGGATGTGCGTCAGGTTGGGGTAGACAGGATTCTGTTTTTGGATTTTGAGACGGTAAATGAGCTGGGCGATCTGGTGGTGATGAGCATTGCTGTAGAGATCATGGGGCGGCATTCCAACATCATCCTGATCAATCAGGACGGCAAGATTGTCGATGCCGTCAAGCGGATCACAGACGATATGTCCAGCGTGCGCCCGGTACTGCCGGGAATGACCTATCGTCTGCCGCCGGCGCAGGAAAAACTGAATTTCTTTACCTCTGCAAAAGAGGAGGCGTTAACAGCGTTCCAGCAAGCGAAAAATCAGGATTTTGCGAAGGCGATTCTACAGGTTTATCAGGGGTTTTCACCGCTGCTGGCTCGGGAAGCGGCTTATTATGCCACTGGGGGAGTACAGCTTTTGAAAAATGAAGTGTCTTCCTTCCGAATGGAGCGGTTATTCTCCTTTTTAGAGGAGTTAAAAGAGCGTATCGCCGCCAAAACAGAGACCTATACGGTTTTGTTAGAACAGGGAAAGCCAAAAGACTTTACCCTGGTAGATGTGGAGCAGTACGGCTCCTTCTATGAGAAAAAAACTTTCCGTTCCGCCAGCGAGCTTTTGGACTTTTTCTTTTCCGAGCGGGATCGGGTAGAACGGATGAAACAGCGTTCCCACGATCTATTAAAGCTTTTGGTGAACACCTCCGACCGGATCGGCAGAAAGCTCGCCGTGCAGAAGCAGGAATTAGCGGAAAGTGAGAACCGGGACACCTTTAAGGTGTATGGGGATCTGATTCACGCCAACCTCTATGCGGTCAAAAAGGGAGACCGTGCGCTGACAGTCCCTAATTTTTACGATGAGAATTATGCCGAGGTGACCATTCCCTTAGACGAGGCGCTGACGCCTGCCCAGAATGCTCAGAAATATTACACCGAATACCGAAAGGCGAAAACGGCGGAGGAAAAGCTCAAGTCCTTGATCGCAGATTCTCAGCAGGAGCTTTTGTATCTGGATTCGATCTTTGACGCAGTGACCCGAACCACCGGGGAGAGTGAGCTTTTGGAGATTCGGGAAGAACTGTCGGAACAGGGATATTTGAAGAACTATAAAAACCGCAATAAGATGCTCCGGGCTCAGCCGCCGATCAAATATATTTCTTCCGACGGGTTTACCATCCTCTGCGGGAGAAACAACAAGCAGAATGATAAATTGACCTTAAAGACCGCCAAAAACTACGATTTGTGGCTCCATACCCAGAAGATTGCCGGCTCCCATGTGGTGGTTCTCTCGGAAGGGAAGGAGATCCCCAATAAAACCATTGAGGAAGCGGCCATTATCGCAGCATATAATTCCCACGCCAGGGATTCCAGCCAGGTCCCGGTGGACTATACCCTCATTAAAAATGTGAAAAAACCCAATGGCGCCAAACCGGGAATGGTGATTTTTGTGGATTACCAAACTGCCTATGTCACCCCGGATGAAAATCTAGTAAAGAGCTTGCTTGCAGACTAGGAGCAAAACGCACAAGAAAGAATCGGAATTTTTCGGGTAGGATAGAAAAAATTCCGATTCTTTTCCAAAAAGATTGCTCCGGGGAAACGAAGTTGGTATAATAAAGGTAAATAGAAAAGGCGTAGAAGAGGAGGAGTATCCGCCTGCCCAAAGCCAAGAGAGAAAACGGCTGCTGTAAGTTTTCGTGAGGGTTGTGGAGAAGTAGCCTCGGAGCTGTGTCCTGAACGGGATCAAATAGGGTCCTCAGTAGGCGGCAACGGGTGTCCCGCCGTTATCGGGAGGCCGTATCGGCAGTGGCAGAAGGCTGCCTGTATGGAATGAGTGCGGAATCGGGTTGAGATTCCGAAGTTAGGTGGTACCGCGGATCAATTGTCCGTCCTAAGCGTAAAAGGCTTGGGACGGATTTTTTATATGGAAAAGCCGGCTTCAGGCCGCAACCATTGTATGGAAAGAAACTGTACTAAAGGAGGAACTGTTGTGAAAAAAGAATTGCAGAAGGTTTATAATCCCAAAGAGTTTGAAGACAGAATCTATCAGTTCTGGCTGGACGGAGGCTATTTTAAGGCCGAAGTCGACTCCAAAAAGGAACCCTACACCATCGTGATCCCACCGCCGAACATCACTGGAAAGCTGCACATGGGGCACGCATTGGATGAAACCTTACAGGATATCCTGATTCGGTTTAAACGGATGCAGGGCTATTCTGCCCTTTGGGTACCGGGAACTGACCACGCCTCCATCGCCACCGAAGCGAAGATCATTGAGGCAATGAAGAAAGAAGGAATCACCAAGGAAGATCTGGGACGGGACGGATTTTTGGACCGTGCCTGGAAATGGAAGGAACAGTACGGCGGGACAATTGTAGAACAGCTCAAAAAGCTGGGCACCTCCTGCGATTGGTCCAGAGAACGCTTTACCCTGGACGAGGGATGCAGCGAAGCGGTCAAGGAAGTGTTTGTAAAGCTTTATGAAAAGGGACTGATCTACCGGGGTGAGCGGATTATCAACTGGTGCCCACACTGCATGACCTCGATTTCCGACGCGGAAGTGGAATATGAGGAACAGGCCGGTCATTTCTGGCATTTGAGATACCCCTTTGCGGACGGTTCCGGCTATCTGGAACTGGCTACCACCCGTCCGGAAACCATGCTGGGAGATACCGCGGTGGCGGTGAATCCCAATGACGAGCGGTATCAGCACCTGATTGGGAAAAAGCTGATCCTGCCGCTGGTGAACAAAGAGATTCCGGTCGTGGGCGACGAATACGTAGATATGGAATTTGGAACTGGTGTAGTAAAGATCACTCCGGCTCATGACCCCAACGACTTTGAAGTGGGGCTGCGGCATCACCTGCCGGTGGTCAATATTATGACCGACGACGCTCATATGACAGAAGACTGCGGCAAATACGCTGGTATGGATCGCTATGAGGCGAGAAAGGCCATTGTCAAGGATCTGGAAGAACAGGGATATCTGGTAAGGATTGAGGATCATACCCACAACGTAGGCACCTGTTACCGCTGCGGCACCACCGTAGAACCGAGAGTGTCCAAACAGTGGTTTGTAAAAATGGAGCCTCTGGCCAAACCTGCCATTGAAGCGGTTCGCTCCGGAGAAATCCAGTTTATTCCGGAACGGCTCAGCAAGACCTACTACAACTGGATGGAAAATATCAAAGACTGGTGTATTTCCCGTCAGCTTTGGTGGGGACACCGAATCCCGGCTTATTACTGCGACGCCTGCGGGGAAATGGTGGTTTCGAAAGAAGAAGTACACACCTGTCCGAAATGCGGCAAAGCCATGAGACAGGATGAGGATACGTTGGACACCTGGTTCAGTTCCGCTTTGTGGCCCTTCTCTACTTTGGGCTGGCCTCATGAGACGGAAGATCTCAAATACTTCTATCCCACCAGTACGTTAGTGACTGGATATGATATTATTTTCTTCTGGGTGGCAAGGATGATCTTCTCCGCTCTGGAACATACCGGAGAGGTTCCCTTTCAAAACGTGCTGTTCCACGGCCTGGTGCGGGACGAACAGGGCAGGAAGATGTCCAAATCCTTGGGCAACGGCATCGATCCATTGGAAGTAATCGATGAATATGGAGCCGACGCCCTGCGATTCATGCTGGTCAACGGCAATACACCGGGAAATGACATGCGCTATTCTAACGATAAGGTAAAGGCATCCAGAAACTTCGCCAACAAGCTTTGGAACGCCACTCGCTTTATTCTGATGAATCTTTCGGAAGAAGTCACCGAGATTGCCCTTCCTGACACCCTGACTATGGAGGATAAGTGGGTATTGAGTAAGCTGAATACCCTGGTGAAGGAGGTTACCGAAAATCTGGATAAGTTTGAACTGGGAATCGCCCAGACCAAGCTTTACGATTTTGTATGGGATATTTTCTGCGACTGGTACATTGAGTTGACCAAACCCCGTATCGCCGAAGGCGGAGAAACAGCGGTCAAAGCTCAGAAAGTATTGATTTACGTCATCGCCAACGTTTTAAAGCTTCTCCATCCTTTTATCCCCTTTATTACCGAGGAAATCTGGCAGGCGATCCCCAATGACAGCGAAACCATCATGACGGCAAAATGGCCGGAATATCAGCCAGAGTCGAATTTTGCTCAGGAAGAAAAAGACTTCGAAATGGTGATGGACGCCATTAAGGGAATCAGAAACGCCAGGGCAGAGAAAAATGTTCCCCCCAGCAGAAAAGCGGCGGTATATATCGCCACAGAATCCGGGGAGATTTTCGCCCAGGGAGAAGCCTTCTTCCAAAAACTGGCTTCAGCTTCCGAGGTGCATATTGCCAAAGACTTTTCTGTGGAGAACGCAATGCAGGTAATCACCGACGCTGCGAGAATCTTCATCCCCATGGGTGAGCTGATTGACCGGGAGAAAG
>CALWNT010000133.1 GCA_944382885.1 uncultured Clostridia bacterium
ATTCTCGTTTTACCCAGGGTTTGTTCCTCATTCTCATGTCCTAATCACCGTTCTCTTCAGAGTCCAGTAGCTATTATAGCAAAAAAGGGGAAGGTTGTCGAATGCTTTTTCTTCCTGCCGCGCAAAGGGAGATTCTTTGCCAACAGGCGTCCAAATCCTTTCCACGCAGGGAAAAACGCACAACTTCAAATTTTTTTCATAATTTAGACTTGATTTTGACATCGGCTTACAGTATACTAACATTAGCACTCATAAATAGAGAGTGCTAATGTTAGTATACTGTTTACCTGCGGATCGCTTCTTCTGCAAAAATTGGCGGAGGGGTTCGCGGGCAAGGAAAATAAAAAATTTTAGAGGTGTTTATTGTGGCTGAAGTAAAAGAATTCAAAGCCGAATCCAAGCGACTGCTGGATATGATGATCCATTCTATCTATACCCATAAGGAGATCTTTTTGAGAGAGCTGATCTCCAACGCCAGCGACGCGATCGACAAGCTGTATTTCCGTTCCCTGACCGACCAGAATGTAGGGCTGAATCGGGAGGACTTTAAAATTAAGCTTTCTCTGGATCGGGAAAACCGCACCCTGGTGATCGAGGACAACGGAATCGGGATGACCAAGGACGAGCTGGAAAACAACTTAGGCGTCATTGCCAAGAGCGGCTCTTTGGCCTTTAAAAAGGAAAACGAGCTGACCGACGACGTGGACGTGATCGGGCAGTTTGGCGTAGGCTTCTATTCCGCTTTTATGGTCAGCGACAAGGTCACGGTAGTCAGCAAGGCTTACGGCGCTGAGGAAGCCTACCGCTGGGAATCAGAAGGGGCGGAAGGCTATACCATCGAGCCTTGTGAGAAGGAACATCCGGGTACGGTCATCACTCTGAAAATCAAGGAAAATACCGAGGAAGAGAATTACGACGAATTTTTAGAGCAGTACCGCATCCAGGGGATTGTGAAAAAGTATTCCGATTATATCCGTTACCCCATCCAGATGGATATGCGCAAGGAGAAGCTGAAAGAGGGAACCGGAACCGAGGACAAACCGGCGGAATATGAAAGCTATACCGAAACGGAAACCTTAAACAGCATGGTTCCGATTTGGAGAAAGCAGAAAAGCGAATTGAAGGATGAGGATTACAATCAGTTCTACAAAGAAAAATTCTTTGACTTTGCCGATCCGATCAAAGTGATCCACACCAAAACAGAAGGAGCGGTGACCTATAACGCCCTGCTCTTCATCCCTTCCAAGGCTCCTTACAACTACTACAGCAAGGAATATGAAAAAGGGCTCCAGCTTTACGCCAGCAGCGTGCTGATTATGGATAAATGCGCCGACCTGCTGCCGGATTATTTCAGCTTTGTCAAGGGCTTAGTGGACTCCGAGGATCTGTCTTTGAATATTTCCCGGGAAATGCTCCAGCATGACCATCAGTTAAAGCTCATCGCCAAGAATCTGGAGAAGAAAATCAAGAGCGAGCTGCTGAAAATGCAGAAATCCGAGCGGGAGAAGTACGACGAATTCTTCCGGAATTTCGGATTGCAGCTGAAATTCGGCCTGTACAACAACTACGGCATGAATAAGGAAACCCTCAAGGATCTGGTGATGTTCTACTCCTCCACCGAGGAAAAACTCACGACGCTGGCCGAATATGTGTCCAGAATGAAAGAGGATCAGAAGTATATCTTCTATGCCAGCGGGGAAAGCGTGCAGAAGATCGACAGCCTCCCCCAGACAGAGCTCATCAAGGACAAAGGGTATGAGATCCTCTACTTTACAGACGACGTAGACGAATTCGCCATCCAGATGCTGGGAGAATACGACGGAAAACAGTTTAAATCGGTTTCCGCACAGGATCTGGATCTGGAAACAGAGGAAGAAAAGAAAGAAGCCGAAAAACAGGCGGAAGAAAACAAAGAGCTGTTCGCCTTTATGAAGGACGCTTTGGGAGATAAGGTGAGCGCGGTTCGTCTGTCCCAGCGGTTAAAATCCCATCCGGTCTGCCTGACCAGCGACGGACAGATTTCCCTGGAAATGGAGAAGGTGTTGAACGCCATGCCGGCAGGGCAGGAAGTAAAGGCTCAGCGGGTTCTGGAAATCAACGCCAGCCATCCGATTTTCAATACCTTGAAAAAGCTGTATGGAGAGGACCAGGAGAAATTAAAGGCTTACGCCGATCTGCTGTATAACCAGGCAATGCTGATTGAAGGGATGAGCATCGACGATCCGGTGGCGTTCTCCAACCAGATTTGTGAGTTAATGCTGTAAGGACTATGATCTAAAAGAGAAAAACCTCCGTATGAATAGAATCATACGGAGGTTTTTTGCAGACCTGCGGATGTGCCAATCCTCATGACAGTGGGGGCAAAGCACGCCCTTTCGTTGCAACAAGGGCAACCAATTTTCGCGTATCATTACGCAAGCCATTGAATAAAGGCTGTTTTATCACTGCTGTTATAGCCGGCGTTTTGATAAAAATGAAGGGTTTTCGCTTCTTTTGAACCGGTCAGCAGCATGATTTTATAGCAGTTTTCTTTTTGGGCAATTTCTTTGGCGTAATTTAAACACGCTGTTGCGTATCCCTTTCCGCGGTAATCCGCATGGGTGACAACATTTTCAATCAATGCATAGGGTCTCCCGTTTCTTGTCAAATTAGGGATCACCACACAGACGCAGGAAGATACGATCTTATCCTCCACAATCTTCATGATGATATGATGGTTTTCATCCTAGAGGATGGTTTTCCATACCTGATTCATAGGTTCCGTTGTTTCTGGAATAGATTTTTCATGCAGATGCAAATATAATTCCAATAGCTGCTGGAACTCATTTTCCTGAACTTCTCTAACCATAATAGAACCTCCACAAACTTTTACTGAGCCAAGTATACCAGAAAAAGGAGAAAAATGCTATCCTCCGGATCGGAAAACGCCCGGACATTTTTCGCTCAGGCCTTCTCGAAAGGAATCCTATTATTTTCCATAAAACCTATTGACTCTATAGGAAATATGTGCTATACTCCAATTAAAGATACAAAATTAGTATAAAACTCGGCGGTTTATGCCGGTTTTCCCTTGAAATGATAAGCTTTCAAAAATAGAGCAATCCCAGAGAAAGGAACGGTAATTGCGATGAGAATTTACGCAGACAACGCGGCGACCACAAAAATGAGCAAAACGGCGATCGACGCGATGACCCCTTATTTGAATGAGATTTACGGCAATCCCTCCAGCCTCCATTCCGTCGGGCAGGAAGCGGCTGAGGCCCTGCATTCCGCACGGGAACGGATGGCGAGGCTTTTAAACTGCGAGCCCAAGGAGATTATCTTCACCTCCGGCGGAAGCGAAGCGGACAACCAGGCGATCCTCTCCGCCGCAGCCATCGGGGAGAGAAAGGGGAAACGCCATATCGTTTCCACCGCTTTTGAGCACCACGCGGTTCTTCACACCTTGGAGAAACTCCAAAAAAGAGGATTTGAGGTCACTCTTCTGGACGTTCATGAAAACGGAATGGTAACGCCCCAGGAGGTTGCCGACGCGATCCGGGAGGATACCTGTCTTGTGACCGTGATGTACGCCAACAACGAAATCGGCAGTGTGCTTCCCATTCCGGAGATCGGAGCGGTCTGCCGGGAAAAAGGGGTTTATTTCCACACCGACGCCGTACAGGCGGCAGGGCATCTTCCCATCGACGTCCAAAAGGATCAGATCGACCTGCTTTCCCTTTCCGCCCACAAATTCCACGGCCCGAAGGGGATCGGCTTATTGTACGCGAAAAAAACCATCCCCCTCACCTCCCTGATTGAGGGCGGCGCCCAGGAACGGAGAAAACGGGCGGGCACGGAAAACATCCCCGCTATTATGGGAATGGCGGCGGCTTTTGAGGAAGCCTGCGCTCAGATGGAGGAAAACAGGGAAAAGGTCACCAAACTCCGCGACCGTCTCATTCAGGGGCTTTCTGAAATTCCCCACTCCATCCTCAACGGGGACCGGGAGAAACGTCTGCCGGGAAATGCGCATTTCTGTTTTGAGGGAATCGAGGGAGAATCCCTGTTGCTGCTGCTGGATGAAAAAGGGGTCTGCGCCTCTTCCGGTTCGGCCTGCACCTCCGGGGATTTAGACCCCAGCCACGTCCTCCTTGCCATCGGAAGACCCCACGAAATCGCCCACGGTTCTCTGCGGCTTACCGTCTGCCATTGGAACACGATGGAGGAAATGGAACAGATCATCCAGGCGGTCAAGGAAGTGGTCGCTTATTTGAGAAGCATCTCCCCGGTGTGGAGAGATTTACAGGAAGGAAGAAGAACTTATGTTATACAGTGAAAAAGTAATGGATCATTTTAAGCACCCGAGAAATGTAGGGGTTTTGGAAGACGCCGACGGAGTCGGGGAAGTGGGAAACGCCAAATGCGGCGACATTATGAAAATCTATTTGAAGATTGACGGGGATGTGATCTCCGATGTGAAATTCGAGACCTTCGGATGCGGCTCCGCCATCGCTTCCAGCTCGATGGCGACCGAGATGATTAAGGGAAAACCCCTGTCCCAGGCTTTGGAAGTGACAAACCGGGCGGTAGCCGAGGCATTGGACGGACTGCCGGCGCACAAAATGCACTGCTCGGTGCTGGCGGAGGAAGCCATTAAGGCCGCCATCCAGAATTACTATGACACCCACGGGATTGCGTATGACCCCAGCCAGTTCCCGGACTGCGCCTCCTGCGGCCACTGTGAGGACGGGCATTGCCATTCGTAAGCAGTAACCCCGGTATCAGAGGATCTCTCTGATACCGGGGATTTGTTTTGTATCCTCCGCGGGAACGCTCCGGAGGGGATTTTTCTCCGCCTTTTTGAGAATCCCGTCTTTTCCTTTTTCGCCAAATCATGTATGATAGGATGAAAGGAAAAGGTCTGGCGGCAGGCGGCCGCCGGGAAGGAGGAACCAATGAAACTGAGCGATTTTATTTTTGAATACGATTCCGGGCGGAGGTATCCGGGGCTCTGCCGCGTTCGAACCTTTGTGAATCAAAAGCAGGAGCTTTACGCCGTCTTTACGGATCTAGGCAATAAAAATCCGGCGGGGTCTGTGACCAATGACCTGGAAAGCATCTATGACAGCCTGATGGATCAGGGCTATCTCCATGAGGGATACCG
>CALWNT010000134.1 GCA_944382885.1 uncultured Clostridia bacterium
CAGTTCTCCGATTGCCACACTCTGTTATATCTTGTTATGAGATTTTCTTGCCCTTGCATTTGCCCTTATGAGCAAGGAGGGAAAGAGTAAACTTGTGTGTAACCGTATAAAGAGATAAGGCGAACACTTTGCAATAAATCCTTTATTTTCAAGGCTTTTGGAGGATTTTATTAAAACACTGTAACCTCTATTGAGAGGCCATAATTTACTGATGTGCAAATTTTCATTTAACTTTGCTTTGTTGTAAAAAGCAGTGTGGGGATGGCTCGATTCATTTCATAAAAAGCAATCAAAAAATCGTCTGCAGAATTTCTCTGCCGACGATTTTGTACTACTATCATTTTCTCAAGAAAGAGAATCCAAAAATTTCTGAATGCGTTTAACCGCCTCGAGGATATGCTTGACGGAATACGAGTAAGACACCCGGATAAATCCTTCCCCGCTGTCGCCAAAGGCATTCCCAGGAACCACCGCCACCTTCTGGGAAAACAGAAGCTTTTCACAAAATTCCTCTGAGCTCAATCCGGTGCTTTTAATACAGGGGAAAATATAAAACGCCCCTTCCGGTTCAAAACAGGTCAACCCCATTTTATTAAAGGCATCTACAATCAAGCGCCGTCTGGTATTATATTCCGCCGCCATGTTCTCAATGCTGGAATCGCAGTTGCGAAGCGCCTCGATGGCTGCATACTGGCTGGTGGTAGGCGCGCACATAATAGCAAACTGATGAATTTTCAGCATCTGTTTGATGACTGGAGTAGGTCCAGCCGCGTATCCAAGCCTCCATCCAGTCATGGAATACGCCTTGGAAAAGCCGTTTACTACCACGGTTCTCTCTTTCATCCCATCTAATTCCGCAATCGATACATGCCTTCCATTATAGGTAAGCTCCGCGTAAATCTCATCAGACAGTACCATAATATCCCGTTCTCTCAGGACAGAAGCGATCTCTTCCAAATGCTTCCGCCGCATCACGCCTCCTGTGGGATTATTGGGATATGGCAGAACCAAAAGCTTGGTCTTATCGGTAATCTTGGCAAGCAAAGCCTCTTTGGTCAGGCGGAAATGATCCTCGGCTCTAGTTTTAATGGATACCGGTGTTCCACCGGCTAAAGTCACTATAGGCGTATAACAGACAAAACTCGGCTCCGGAATCAAAACCTCATCACCGCTGTCTATCAGCGCCCTAATGCACAAATCAATAGCCTCCGAACCTCCCACGGTTACCAATACATCGGTTTTTGCTTCATAGTGGAGATTGAAACGACGTGCCAAATAATTACAGATTTCTTCCCGCAGCTCCAGCATCCCCGCATTGGCGGAATACCAGGTACGTCCTTTTTCCAGGGTATCGATACCAACCTGGCGGACAGAAAAGGGCGTTTTAAAATCCGGCTCTCCCACACTCAGAGAGATTACATCGTCCATTTCATTGGCAATATCAAAAAATTTCCGAATGCCAGAAGGCTTAATCTCCTGGATCTTCTTTGGAATTATGCTGCTATAGTCCATTAAAGATTAACGCTCCTCTCATCTCGTTCTTCCTCTTGTATAATAAATCCCTTCTCCTTGTAGCGAGATAACAGGAAATGCGTTGTCGTAGAGACTACAGAATCCAACACCGACAATCGCTTGGAGACAAATAGCGCAATATCCTTGAAAGTCTTGCCATTGACAAATACTGCCAAGTCATAACCGCCAGACATCAGATATACCGTTTCCACTTCGCTATATTCGGCGACGCGTTTGGCGATTTCCTCAAAGCCGAAATCCCGTTTTGGGGTTACTCTCAGCTCAATAATAGCCACCACGTATTCTTTATCGATCTTTTCCCGGTCCAAAACGGCGGTATACCCTTTGATAATGCCTTCCTGTTCATACTTTTCGATCTGGGCCGCCACCGCCGCTTCTGTTGTATCCAGCATCACTGCAAGCTGGGCATTGGTGAGACGGGCATTTTCTTCCAGTAAAGATAATAACTTATCCATTGAGTTCTACCACCTTTTCTTCTTTGATTTTATGGTTTATTCTGAAACAGCTTTTTCGAAGCTGTTATTTTTCTATTATAGCAAAGCCAAACCGAATCGTAAAGCAGAATTTCCGCCATCAGCCGGATATTTCTATTACCAAAGCTCTACCGGGACAGGCTTTCTCTTCTCAAAATAGACTACTTTGGAAAATCCAGCGTCTGCCGCCGCTGCCATTCCCTCTGCGATCCCTTTCGCCACATCCTCCGGACGATGGGCGTCAGCACCTAAAGTGATATACTTTCCTCCCAAATCATAGAACATTTTCAGATAGTAACTGTCTGGCAGCAGAGAGCCAATTTTCTGTCTCAATCCGGAGGTATTGATCTCCAACGCAATATCTCTTCTGGCAAGCTCTTTAAAAATATCCCGGATAATGTCGTCCTGTTTTTTGACGTCTACCGGAATGCCGTATTCCCCGATCATATATCGTAAAGGGTAAGTCAGATGGGCAAGGGTGTCAAATTTTCCCCACAGAACCATTTGATAAATTTCTTTATAATAATCTTCTAAAAATCCGTTCAGTTCTTCCATCGTATAAGGGGTATAGTCTACAAAATAAAAGTCCGGCAGAGTTCTGATATGATGAAGCGAGCCGATGACAAAATCGTATTCCTTTCCCACAACTTCTTCCGCAGCAGGAAGATTCTGCAATGCTTGTCCCACTTCTACACCAGTTAGAATTTTGGTATTGGTATCGCCGAGCAGCTTTCGGCATTTCAGCGTTTCTTCTACAGAAAGGGGAATGTTCACGTCGAATTTGTCCTCCGTATAGGACTCACATTCACAGTGATCTGTCACGGTATAGGCCAAAAGTCCTAAATCCACCGCTCTTTTGCACATTTCCAGCACCGAAGATTCCGAGTCTGGGGAATATTTTGTGTGGCTGTGATTGTCGATCAGTCTCAGATTACTCATATTTCCTCCTGTAATTGACGTTCTGACCGAATGGAAAAACGGCCAGAAAAGATTGTTCCAATTATCATTATAAAGTTTTTTCTGTATTTTACCATAAGGAAATGTGACAGATTTTAATTTTAATCTGAAAACGAAATTGTTTATCTTTTAACAAGCAGTGATATTCCCATCAATGGAATTGTATGGTATAATAAATCACAACGGCAAACGATGTAATCCGTTGTGACGGGAAGTTTTGTTTGTCGTCCCGCCGCAGGGACGACATTTTGGCAAAACCAAAACCACAAAACATTCCGTCCTGGGGACAGAAGCGGGCACAGCATTTCACAACGGCAAACGATGTAATCCGTTGTGCTAACAACATTTTTCCCGTTTACAATCGTAATCCCGTTAATGGGATTTTTAAGATAACCAGTATGACAGGAGGAAATTATGGATTCTTTCATCAGAATAGCGTCTCTTTCCCATAAGCTTCATCTGGGAAACCCGCGCCAAACTGTAGAGGAAATGATATCTCTTATGAATGAAGCGGGTAAGTACGATCCGGATGTTTATCTTTTCCCCGCCGATTCTTTTACCGGCTCTCAGTTGGGAACGCTGGCGTTTCAAGCTTCTGTGGCCAACGCCTGCGAGAACTGTGTGAAGGAGCTTTTAAAATACAGTAAAAAACTGCGAGCTTATCTGATTATAGGCAGTATGTTATTCCGAGACGGTAAGCCTCAGTCTGTTACTTACGTCCTGCGGGAAGGGGAAATCAAAGAGGTATTATTTCCAGAGAGCTGGGATTATGTCTTCGCGGTAGGAAACGTACGCTTTCATGTGCTTCCTACCTCTGCCTCTCAATTAGTCAGCTCTGGGTTCATAGACCAGACGGCGCAGCTGGGCACAGATATTACGTTAATTCCGTCTTCCTCTCCAGCAGCGGCTGGTAACGCCCAAAAAGATCTGGAAATCTTCCGCCGTTTTTCGGAAGAGACAGAAAGCGGCGTTGTACTCGCTTCCGGCTGTGTAGGGGATACCAGTTTTCCCTATGTCAAACGGGCGGCGGTTGCCGTTTTAGAGTGCGGCAGGGTATTGTCTTCTAAACACAGTTTGGAGCATGGGGTTTTTACTGTTGTAGATTTAGACGCGGACATTATCCGATCTCAAAAGGTAAAAGACAATTTGCCGGTTTATGCGGAAAATTGCTATGATTTGCTTGTGAGCCAGTCTCGCGATTCCCTGCTTCGTATTGTGGAAAAGGACCCCTATCTTCCCAAAGAACCGGAAGCGCAGAAAGACTATCTTTTGGATCTGTTTCAGCTTCAGGCGGCGTCTTTAGCTGCAAGATTGGAGCATATTCACTGCGATAAGGTTGTGGTAGGCGTTTCGGGCGGTTTGGACTCCACTCTGGCTTTGTTGGTCTGCCACCGAGCCTTTACGATGAGAAATCTTCCGAAAAATCAGATCATCGCCGTTACGATGCAGGGCTTCGGTACCAGTGGCAACACCTATCAAAACGCCCTCACTTTGATGGAGCAACTGGGATGTACTATTTTAGAAGTGCCGATCCGGGATGCGGTTTTACAGCATTTTAAGGATATCGGTCATGATCCGATGGTGATGGACGTGACCTATGAGAATGCCCAGGCTAGGGAGCGCACTCAGATTTTATTGGACATCGCCAATCAACATAACGCCATCGTGGTGGGAACAGGAGATTTGTCAGAAGAAGCCTTAGGGTTCGCTACTTTTGCGGGAGATCATATGGCGAACTTTAATGTAAACACCTGTGTTACCAAATCGATGATTCGAAAACTGGTTTCCCTGTTAAGTGAAACTGCATATTTCAAAGGCTGCCGTGAGGTGCTCGGCGCAATTTTAGATACCCCCATCAGCCCAGAACTTTTGCCGCCGGATGAAAGTGGACAGATTTCTCAAAAAACAGAGACGATTTTGGGGCCTTATGAGCTTCATGACTTTTTCCTTTACTATTTTATGAAATACCATTTTGCCCCATCTAAAATCTATCTTTATGCGAAAAAGGCTTTTGCGGATTCTTTTGACGGCGTTTATATTAAAGAAAAGCTGGCGATTTTCTTTAAGCGGTTCTGTTCCAGCCAATTTAAGCGCAGCTGTACGCCGGACAGCGCAGTAATTTCGGAAATCAATCTCTCTAACAGTGTGTTTTCCATGCCTTCCGATTTTTCTGCCGAGCTCTTTTTGCAGGAAATCGAATCTCTCCAATAAAGACATTTCCCTTGTCTCTTCCCAGCGAGAAAACCTAAACCTTTTTAGAAAATCAACAAAAATAAAAATATAACTGGAGGTCATCCATTATGAAAGCAATTATTACCGTGATCGGAAAAGACACCGTCGGAATCCTGGCTAAGGTCAGCACGATCTGCGCTGAATATCAGGCCAATGTCATTGATGTGACACAGACTGTATTAGAGGATATGTTCGCTATGATCATGCTGGTAGAAATCAGCCGCCTTTCTGCCGATTTAGGCGTGTTGAGAGAAACTCTTGAAAAGATGGGAGCGGAAAATAATCTTCAGATTCATGTGATGCATGAGGACGTATTCAATACCATGCACCATGTTTAGGAAGACGCTGTCTTCATTACGCGAACAGATTTAATCAGGAGGAAATCATGCTTAATACACAAGATATTTTAGAAACCATTAAAATGATTCAGGATGAAAATCTTGATATTCGTACCATCACCATGGGGATTTCCCTGTTGGACTGCATCGACAGCAACATTGACGTCGCCTGTGAAAAGGTCTATCAAAAAATCATGAAAAAGGCCGGCAATTTGGTAAAAGTCGGTGAAGATATTGAACGGGAATATGGAATTCCCATCATCAATAAACGGATTTCCGTCACCCCAATCGCCATCATTTCCGCGGCATGCAAGGAAAGCGATCCGGTAAAATTCGCCCTTACGCTGGAGCGGGCTGCGCAGGACTGCGGCGTGAACTTTATCGGCGGATATTCCGCTCTGGTGCAGAAAGGATTCAGCGCCGGCGATGAAGAGTTGATCCGTTCGATTCCAAAAGCGCTAAGCGTCACCGAACACGTTTGTTCCTCCGTCAATATCGGTTCCACCAAAACCGGTATCAATTTAGACGCCTGCAAGCTGATGGGACAGATCGTCAAGGAAACCAGTGAACTTACTGCCGACCGCAACTGTATCGGCGCGGCGAAGCTGGTGGTGTTTTGCAACGCGCCTGAGGACAATCCCTTTATGGCCGGGGCATTTCACGGTGTGGGCGAACCCGACTGTATCATCAATGTCGGGGTTTCCGGCCCCGGCGTTGTACGGGCTGCTCTCGCGAAGGCTCCCGACGCCAATATTACGGAAGTTGCCGACATCATCAAGAAAACAGCCTTTAAAATCACCAGAATGGGTCAGTTAGTTGGTACAGAGGCTGGAAAGCGTCTGGGCGTTCCCTTTGGTATCGTAGACTTGTCCCTGGCTCCTACTCCGGCGATCGGAGATTCTGTCGCCCATATCCTGGAAGAAATCGGCTTGGAAAAATGCGGTACTCACGGCACCACTGCCACCTTGGCAATGCTCAATGACGCAGTTAAAAAAGGAGGCGTAATGGCTTCCTCTTGTGTAGGCGGCCTTTCCGGGGCATTTATCCCCGTAACAGAAGACGCCGGAATGATCGACGCTGCCCGGAGCGGCTCTCTCTGTCTGGAAAAACTGGAGGCCATGACTGCCGTTTGCTCCGTAGGCCTCGATATGATTGTTGTCCCCGGTGATATCGAACCAGATACCATCGCCGCTATCATCGCGGATGAAGCCGCAATCGGGATGGTGAACTTTAAAACGACTGCCGTCCGTCTAATTCCGGCCATTGGATTAAAAGAAGGGGAAGAACTGGATTTTGGCGGCTTATTGGGTTATGGCCCGATCATGAAGATCAACCCTCATTCTTCCTCTAAATTCATCAACCGCGGCGGACAAATTCCCGCTCCTCTGCAAAGTCTGAAAAACTAAATATTTCAGCTTCAAAGCAATACGATTTTCAGAGAATTTCAAATAATAAAATCATTGATGCTGACTGCGATTTGCTGACAGGAAACCCATTTTTACGGGTTTTGAGAAATGATGCCAGAAGAAGGGCGCTTCCTTTTCCGCATCGCAGTGGATTTTGCCAATATGCTAAAACAGTCTTTCCGAAAAATCGGAAAGACTGTTTTAATGTATGGATACAGAGGTTTCTATTTCGTAGTGGAAGCGATTCTTTTGTGAGGAAATTCTTTTTTTATTCTGCGATTTTTCAAACAGAATTCGCCACCAATTTACAATTTTTTGGAAACTTCCTGATATAATAGAAATCAGAATTCGGTTTCTCCTCTTTTGGTCTGTCAGTTTCAAGACAATCAGCCCGTCAGGCTTGAGATGGAAAAAGGAATCAACTAAAACGTGAGGAGGAAGTGCATGAGATCGATTCCCAGAAGAAGACGCCGGTTTCGAGGCAGAATACGTATCGATCGGGTGATTCTTGCAGCAGTCTTTCTGATTCTTCTGTTGACCTTTTTGATTTGGGGGATTGTAAGTCTGTTTTCTGGCTCAAAACAGTATATTTGCCTGGACGCGGGGCACGGAGGCAGCGATACAGGCGCGGTATATGGAACCCGGTTGGAAAAGGAGGATAATCTTGCTCTGGCTTTGGCCGTGGAAAAAGAGATTGAAAGCCAGGGAGTGGAGGTATATATGACTCGAGAAACAGATGAGGAAGTTTCTCTGGATCAGCGGGTATCCGCCGCCAATCGGAGAAATTGTCTTGTTTTTGTTTCTCTTCATCGAAACAGCGGTTCCGGGAACGGTACCGAAATTTGGGTGGAACATTCCGCCCCAGAAGAAGACGTACAGCTTGCCGACAGCATCCTATCCCAGTTGGATGAAGTGGGATTAAGCAGTAATCGGGGAATTAAGACGGGGTACAGGGATTCCGGCAGTGAACAGGATTACTATATCAATCGGGCGACGGAAATGCCAAGCTGTTTGGTGGAAATGGGATTTATCGGCTCTGAAGAGGATAATAGTCTGTTGGATGAAAATCTGGAGGAATATGCCCAAGCAATCGCAAAGGGAATTTTTGAATATTTGGATATTCCCTGGAAGGAATAAAAGCAGGCAAAAGGATTCAAAACTGTTTTTTATATGTAAAATACCACATTAGAACTTAATTTTGTCTATTTTCAAAAACTGATGAAATACGGAATGACAGGCGTTCTGCACCAAAGCAAATGTTTGTCATTCCGTATTTTGTTTTTCGATTTTTCCAAATAAAAGGAATTTTTATCGTTTAATGTTGAACAAAACTGCTGTGCCTCGGTAAAAAATTATTTCGTTAAACCTTATTTTGATTACTTCATTTTTTGTTCCAAATTTTTCTTTTTTGAATTGAGATGGATTCTCCCAGATTTAAGAAGATCTTAAGATTTTTAATTCTTGACTTTATTTAAGCTAGAGAATATAATAAATAGCTATATGATAATATGAATTTTTATATCATATCAAATTATGGAATATGTTATTTTTGTTCAAACAGTAAAATTCCAATTTATCTATTCAATCCTCTATAACCCCTGTATTTTCAAGGCATATCGCCTACTAAATGTTCAAACCTAATGTATTTTCCCTTGTTTTTGCCCTTATGAGCCGAAACAAGGGAAATTTT
>CALWNT010000135.1 GCA_944382885.1 uncultured Clostridia bacterium
ATGCACTTTTATAATTTCGCGCCCTTTATTCCACAGGTCACACCTTCCATGTGCCTGAAAAAGGAGATGGATGGGATTTGGTCAGAGGAACGATTTTTTGAACTGCTGTTGGGAGAGGTCCCGAGACTGCGGGATGATGAAAATGGGTATGGTCCGAAAGGGAAAGGATATATTGGACATGTGGAGATTCCCCAGGAGGTTCTGGAGGCGGATCAGGCGGTAAAGGAATTTGCTCAAATCCTCACCGTAAACCGTCGTTATTGAGGTCGTGTAAAAATGCCGGTGGGAAAAATAATACTAGAGGGAGAAGAACTCCCGTTTACTTATACTCATAAAAAGGTGAAAAATATCAACCTGAGAATCACCTCTGATGGGGAGGTGCATATTTCTTTGCCCAGAGGCGTTTCGAAAGAACGGTTGCTTTCCTTTTTAGAAGAAAAGGAAAACTGGATCAAGGAAAGCAGGCAAAGGATTCTCGCCCGCAAAATGCAGCGGGAGGCCGCTTGGAGGAATGCTGTGCCGCTTTGGCAGGAAAGCATCTTTACCGAGGTGCTGGATGAAGTGTATGCTAGATTAGAGCCTTACCTGGAGGAAAAGCCGAAACTTGTGATCCGGGAGATGAAAACGCGCTGGGGAAGCTGTACTCCCGGAAAGGGGAAAATTACGTTAAACAAAAAGCTTTTATATGCGCCCAGAATTTGTATCGAATATGTGGTGACTCATGAGTTGATCCACTTTCTCCATCCGGACCATTCGAAACGGTTTTATCACTTTTTTGATACGGTTATGCCTCGTCACAAAGAATACAAAAAATTGTTAGAATCGCAAAATATATTGTAATTTTACTTAAAATTAGGTATAATGAATCATAGTTTTAAAATTTTGTTGCAAAGATTAAGTGAATTTGATGAAAAAATTCATCGATGGGTTTGTAGCAAGAAAAAATCGGAACGAGTCGTATGCGGACCGTTTCTTGAAAAAAGAAAGCAGAAAAAGGGGATTTTCTGCTTGGAGGAGGATTTGGTATGGCTTCTTATGCAATCGGCGTAGATTTTGGATCTCTTTCCGGGAGAGCAGTTTTGGTGGATACCAAGACAGGGGAAGAAATTGCGTCTAGTGTTTATGACTATCCTCATGGGGTAATGGACGTGAAACTTCCGGATGGAACGCCGTTGGGAGTAGACTGGGCATTGCAGTATCCGAAGGACTATCTAGATGTTTTTTCCAATGCAATTCCAGATTTGCTGGAAAAAACCGGGGTAGATCC
This sequence comes from uncultured Clostridia bacterium, assembly GCA_944382885.1. Classification (GTDB taxonomy): domain Bacteria; phylum Bacillota; class Clostridia; order Oscillospirales; family Ruminococcaceae; genus Massiliimalia. The sequence continues at coordinate 1,268 of CALWNT010000135.1, forward strand.
TGCTGAGGTCATCGGAATTGGAATTGATTTTACCGCCTGCACGGTGCTTCCTGTGAAAGCAGACGGCACGCCGATTTGCTTTCTGCCTGACTATGAGTCTCATCCCAACGCTTATGTCAAGCTGTGGAAACATCATGCGGCGCAGAAATACGCCACGAAGTTAAACGAGACCGCGGAAAAAATGGGGGAAAAATTTTTACAGCGTTACGGGGGGAAAATTTCTTCCGAATGGATGATTCCTAAGCTTTGGCAGATTCTGGAAGAGGATGAAGCGGTTTACGACGAAATGGATTATTTTCTGGAGGGTGCTGACTGGATCGTTTGGCAGTTGACTGGACAGCAGACCCGGAATTCCTGCACGGCGGGCTATAAAGCCATTTGGCATAAGCGGGAAGGGTATCCTTCTGAGGAATTTTTCAAAGCGCTGAACCCTAAATTGGAGCATGTCGTGGAAGAAAAATTAAACTGTCCGGTAACTCCTTTGGGATCTAAAGCCGGGGAACTGAGCAAAAAGGGAGCGGTGCTCACCGGTCTTTGCCCAGGAACCGCTGTGGCGGTAGGAAATGTGGATGCTCATGTCTGCGTGCCGGCAGTAGGGATCGACGGCCCGGGAAAAATGCTTGCGATTATGGGGACTTCTACCTGTCATATCCTGATGGGAGAAGAGGAAAAAATTGTGCCGGGGATGTGCGGTGTGGTCGAGGACGGCGTACTGCCGGGATATTTCGGCTATGAAGCGGGACAAAGCTGTGTAGGAGACCATTTTGCCTGGTTTGTAGAACAGTGCCTGCCGGCCTCCTATGAACGGGAAGCAGCCGAGAGAGGACTTGACGTCCATCAGCTGCTCACCGAAAAGGCCAGTGCTTTAAAGGTTGGGGAAAGCGGATTGGTGGCCTTGGACTGGTGGAACGGGAACCGTTCCTGTTTGGTCGATGTAGATTTGACCGGTATGATGGTGGGGATGACACTTCAAACCAAACCGGAAGAAATGTACCGTGCTTTGATTGAGGCTACGGCTTACGGAACCAGAAAGATCATAGAAACCTTCCGGGAAAATGGCGTTCCGGTAGAGGAATTTTACGCTTCGGGAGGAATTTCCCAGAAAAATCCGATGGCGATGCAGATTTACGCGGATGTGATTCAGATGCCGGTAAAAATTGCTGGTTCTGCTCAGGGGCCGGCGCTGGGTGCGGCGATCTTTGGAGCAGTTGCCGCCGGAAAAGAAAAGGGCGGATACGACTCTGTCTTTGAAGCGGCCCGCGTGATGGGAAAACTCAAGGATGTGATTTATTATCCCAATGAGGAAAACAGCCGGGTTTACGACAAGCTGTATCAGGAATATTCTATTCTTCACGATTATTTCGGCAGAGGGGAAAATGACGTGATGAAACGGCTGAAGGAAATCAAAAAATCTGTGAAATAAGGTGTTATGATGCTGGAAGCGCTGAAAAGAAAGGTATGGGAGGCCAATTTGATGCTTCCCAAATACGGTTTGGTAACCTTTACCTGGGGAAATGTTTCCGGGATTGACCGGGAAACCGGATTGGTGGTGATCAAACCCTCTGGTGTAGAATATGATAAGCTGAAAGCGGAGGATTTGGCGGTAGTAGATTTAAGCGGACGGCAGGTGGAAGGGGAGTACAGCCCATCTTCCGATACTCCTACTCATTTGGAATTGTACCGGGCTTTTCCTCAGATCGGTGGGATCGTCCATACTCACTCCAGATGGGCGACCTCCTGGGCGCAGGCCGGGGTAGAGATTCCTCCTTTGGGGACGACCCACGGGGACTACT
>CALWNT010000136.1 GCA_944382885.1 uncultured Clostridia bacterium
AAGAATGCTTTGATATTGTATTTAGTTCTCTGGCGCTTCACTATGTAAAGGATTATCGGAAAACAGTCGCGGATGTTTACAGATGGCTCAAGCCTGGGGGAACCTTTGTTTTTTCCGCAGAGCATCCGGTCTTTACCGCTTACGGCAGTCAGGACTGGTATTACGGGGAGAACGGGGAAATTTTACACTTTCCGGTAGACCGCTATTACTACGAAGGGGAACGAAAAGCGAACTTTCTGGGAGAGGTTGTGACCAAATATCACCGCACCCTGACCACCTATCTGGAAACCCTCCTGGGGGCGGGATTTTCCCTTACCCATGTCGTGGAGCCACAGCCTCCAGAAGAAATGCTGTCAATTCCCGGTATGGCGGATGAGATGCGCAGGCCGATGATGCTGATTGTATCCGTCCAAAAATAGCCGTTTCCGAAAAGGGCGGCGCCCTGTAAAAAGTCTTGAAAAGCCTTTTGCAGTGGGATAAAATGAACTCATAGGGAAAAGTTACCGTTTAAAAATTGGTATTTGATGAAAAAAGGAAGGGATTTTATCATGGGAAGGAATGTAACAATCACAGTCGACGCAGAAAAGCGTTTGGGAAAACAGGACCATCTGTGGCGGTGGATCGGGTATGACGAGTGCAACTACTCCTATATTCCAGAAGGAATCGAACTGTTGCAGAAATTCGCGGCGCTGGGAGATGCTCCTTACTACGTAAGGACGCATTTCATGTTCTGTACGGGGAACTGCCACGGTACGTATAAATTCGGTTCCACCAATATCTATTGGGAAAATGAAAAGGGAGAAGCCGTTTATGATTTCACCTATTACGACAAGATCATCGACGCCTTTCTCAAGACGGGGAATAAGCCCTTTGTGGAATTGGGATTCATGCCCAAGGCCTTGGCGGATACCAACTATCTGACCCCGGTTTCCGGCAACTGGGACAGCTATAACCAATATAAGGAGACTGGGTGGACCTGTCCGCCCAAAGACTATGACAAGTGGCACGACTTTATCAAAGCGGTAGTAACCCATTTAACAGAGCGTTACGGCGCGGAGGAGGTCAAGAGCTGGTATTTTGAGCTGTGGAACGAACCGGACATCTTTTACTGGCACGGCACCGCCGCAGAATACTGCAAGCTTTACGATTATACCGAGCACGCCGTACACGAGGCGCTGCCGGAGGCAAGGCTTTCCGGCCCGGCAGTCACCGGTATTTTTCAGGGAAGCCAGTCTCAGAAATTCCTCCGCTTTTTCCTGATGCACTGCAAAGAGGGAGCCAACTACTATACCCAGGAAAAGGGCACCCGGCTTGATTTCATCACCTTCCATGTAAAGGGCGGCGGATTTCCCTTCGAGATGCATGCGCCTAAGGCGGTTCCCTCGGTGGAAAGTCTGGTCCATCAGGTTAAACTGGGATTGGACGTCATCACAGAATTAGGGTATCAGGACCGGGAAGTAATTTTGTCAGAGGCCGATCCCGACGGCTGGGCTGCCGGCGGCGTTTACGACAACGCCAACATGATCTTCCGCAATACCGAGTATTACGCTACCTATGTGGCATCCGCCTATGATAAGATCGACCGTCTCTCCGCGCGGTACGGCATGAAGGTGCGCCCTCTGGCCTGGGCTTTTCTCTTTCCCGGAGAGCGATGCTTTGAAGGGACCAGAACCTTCACCACCCAGGGGATTGATAAGGCGGTCTTTAACCTGTTTAAAATTTACGGCGGCCTGGGGGGAGGAAAAGCTCTCCTTACAAAGCGACGGCGAGGCTCCGGCCGACTATCTGGAACAGCCGTCTTTCACCCCAGGCAATGGAGGAATCTATACCGGCGAAGGGGAAGAAACAGATGTATCCGGCTTTGCTGTAAAGGGAAAAAACGGGGAGATTCAGATTCTATTATACAGCCATCACAATGACCGGGACGCGTCCCAGACCCAGGAGATTACCCTAAAGGTTAACGGCATGCAAAAGGATCAGGTCAAGATCACCCACTTTAGAATTGACGGGGAGCATTCCAATCCCTATGGGGAATGGCTCCGTCAAGGAAGCCCGCTCTTCCCTCAGGGGGAACAGTATGCGGCCATAAAAGCACGGGACGGTTTGGAAAAGTTCTGCGATGACCAGCAGATGGAAACGAAGGAAGGCAGTCTGACGCTTTCTTTTTCCATGCCTGCTCATGGGGTATCCTACCTGGTGATCGAATAACCTTTTAGACGAAAAAAGCTGAAAAGACAAAAACGCCTGCCGCTGTTTCATCTTAGCAGTGCATTTGCAGGCGTTTTCTGCTATAATAAAACAGATGATAAGCAGAAAAGGAATAGGAGTGATTACAGTGCAGGTAGAGTTGTGTAATATGGTAATGGTCTATGATAAGGATACCCGTAAGGTATTGGTGCAGAACCGGGTCAAAAGCTGGAAGGGCTGCGCTTTTCCCGGGGGTCATGTGGAACCGGGAGAAAGCTTTTACGACTCGGCAGTGCGGGAAATCAAAGAGGAAACCGGATTGACCATCAGGAATTTGGAATACTGCGGGATGGCCCACTGGATTATGGAGCAGGGGGGACATTTTATTGTGTTCTTATACCGCACCCACGATTACGAGGGGGATCTGCTCCCGGAAACGGAAGAGGGAAAGGTATTTTGGCATGATTCAGCACAGATGTCTCAACTTCCCCTCAGTTCTGGGTTGGAACGGTATCTGCCCCTGTTCTGGGCGGATCAGCCCAAGGAGGGCTTTGGCTTCTGGGAGCAGGAGGAAGCAGTCTACCGTCTGCTGTAACTTTTCCCTAAAATAGAAGAGACGGGATAAGCTGTTATTGATCGGTGAAGAATAAAACAAATTGGAACAAGATTTTACAGATCGTGAGGAACAACGAAATGGAACAACAAGCGCTCAAACGGGTGAATGAACTGAAAGAAACGCTCAACAAGCTGGCAAGGCAATACTATGTAGAGGACAACCCCTCTGTGTCAGACTATGAATACGACAGGATGATGAACGAGCTGAAACAGCTGGAGGCGGAATATCCCCAGCTGATTACCGAGGATTCCCCCACCCAGCGGGTAGGGGGAGAGGCCTCGAACCTCTTTGAAAAGGTAACCCACGAAGTACAGATGGGAAGCCTTCAGGACGTATTCAGCTTTGACGAAGTAAGGGAATTTGACGAGCGGGTCAGAAAGATGATTACACCAGACTATGTGGTGGAGGCCAAGATCGACGGATTGTCCGTTTCGCTGGAATATACCGACGGCGTTCTAACCCGAGGCTCCACCCGGGGAGACGGGTTTGTGGGTGAGGACGTGACCCAGAACCTGAAGACCATCCGCTCTATCCCGTTAAAGCTAAAAGACCCCATCCCCTTTCTGGAAGTCCGGGGAGAGGTGTATATGCCCCGTGCTGTCTTTTACGAGCTGGTCAAAGAACAGGAATTAAAAGAAGAAACTCCCTTTAAAAATCCTCGGAACGCGGCTGCTGGTTCCCTGCGGCAGAAAGACTCCAAGATAACGGCAAGCAGAAAGCTAGATATTTTTGTTTTCAACGTCCAGAGGATTCAAGGAAAAGAGCTTTACACCCATGAGGAAAGCCTGGATTTTTTGAAGGAACAAGGCTTTCAGGTCTCTCCCTGGTATCATCACTTTACCAATATTGAGGACGCCATCGCCGATATTCAGAAAATCGGCGAAAACCGGGACAATTTCACCTTTGACATCGACGGCGCCGTTGTAAAGGTGAACCCCTTAACAGATCGGGAGCTTCTCGGAAGCACCGCCAAATACCCCAAATGGGCGGTGGCCTTTAAATATCCGCCGGAAGAAAA
>CALWNT010000137.1 GCA_944382885.1 uncultured Clostridia bacterium
CAGCCTGGTTCTGTAAAGATAAATTTCTGTTTGCGGTCATGCTATCGGCATGACAAAAAGCTTCCTATTCGTATAGAAGGAATAGGAAGCTTTTTCGTTTACCTGGAAAAACGATTGTGTCCGGGACTATTTAATACTGATTATAATAAAAGTCAGCAAACTGCTTTAAATCCTGTTCATCACGGATTTGAAAGGTATGCTGAGTCAGCGAGCCCTGTACATAGTCGGGCAGAGACAGGAAAAATTCCTTGGCCTCTTTGTCATTTTGAAGCAGGGTATTGAGATTCTGTCCGGAATCGTTGGAGTTTTTGTGTTTCAAATTGGTTCCCTCCAAAGTGGTAAAATAACAGTTTCGGAAAACTGTCCTTTTTAGTATGGAGAGGAAAGACGGTTTTATGCTTGGAAAAGTTTGAAAGGGATAAATGTGAATTTTTTGTGAATTAAAGCCATTATTAGTTTTAACTCTACTCTTCACATTCCTGTACAGTGTTAGCCATCCATTTGGCGGCGTTCATGGCAAGGTGGTCTTCGGTATCGACCGCGACAAAGTAAAGTGCTGTTTTTTCGCAAAGATAAAATATATTTTGGTCAGTCACATCAGATTGATTCTTTGTAGAATATCTAATTTCAAGAATGTTATCTCCTTGTGAATTTTTATGTTTTTGATAAGTAATATCACCTACAATTTTTGATGAAGAATTACTATTCGTTTGGAAAAGCATTTCTTCAAAAGACTTATAGTTTCCGGAAAACAAGTCTTCTAAAATTTTTTCTTTGTCAAAATAAGGATTTCCATGATGGATAAAATCCATAATAACGATCATTTTGGAAATATCTGGTTCGTCTTGATTTGCTAACTGGGCGTCCCCGATTAAATTGAGGTCGAGCACGATCCAATCTTTCGGAATTTCCATTGTATAAGCTTTTTCAAAATAATAGGACTCAAAACGAATGGATTTTGTCTCGAAATCAGGTTTTGGAATCGATAGATTTTGTCCGGGGGATTCTTTTGACTGGCATCCGGGCAGCAGTAAAAACAACAAAACGCTGAAACACAACAGTAGTTTTTTCATCTGTAAAACCCCTTTGGAGATCAAATGGTAGTAATATTTTACCAAAAATTTCCCTAAGATTCAATCAACCTCACTCAACGTTTTGACACCAAATCTATCGAAATCCATAAAATAATAGTAAACCAAAGGAAAAAGGAGGACTTTTTATGAATTTGCTGGCCGCAATCCTCTGGGGAGGGCTTGGACTGTTGGGCCTCTGGGAAATTTTTTATTTTCTTATGAAAAAATGGAATTGTTGGAATGAGCAAAAGGAGCGGGTCATGATTCTTCCGATTCGGAAAAGCTCTGAAAATTTAGAACTATTGCTTCGAGAGGTGATCCTGAGAGAAGGAGGAGATTTCCCCATTTTACTGGCGGATTTTGGAGCGGGAGAAGAACTGAAGCAGACTGCCTTTTTGCTTCAGCACGATTATCCAGAGGTGCGTTGGGTATCCAGGGAAATGATTTGTTCTGAATTGATGAAGAACCTTTGTTTGAAAACTGAAGGAAAATATATTATAATAGATAAAATAACAGAAAAACAAAGGGAAGTACGTCATGGAACAGAGGGAACTGAGTACGCTGCAGGGAAGCGTAGATGAAATTATTTTCCGCAATGAAGACAGCGGATTTACAGTATTGGATTTAGACGACGGAAATGACATCGTCTGCGTCGTAGGAAATCTGGGAAACGTGCAGGCCGGAGAGGAGTTGAAGCTCACCGGCTTTTATACGACGCATCCTACTTACGGCTATCAGTTTCGGGCGGAGGTTTTTGAACGGAGTTTGCCGGCAACCTCCAACGCCATCTGCCGTTATCTTTCCTCTGGGGTAGTAAAGGGAATCGGCCCTGTTATCGCCAGAAGGATTGTGGAAAAATTCGGGGACGATACCCTGAAAGTGATCGAGGAAGACCCCGCCTGTCTTTCGCAGGTGAAGGGAATCACCAAAAATCGGGCGGAGGAACTGGCAGAGGAATTTAAAGAAGTGTTCGGCGTGCGGACTTTGATGATGTTTCTCTCCGGCTTTGGCGTTACACCGGCTCAAAGCGTCAAGGTTTGGAAAGCGTGGGGAATCCGGGCGATGGATCTGATTCGGGAAAATCCCTATATCCTCTGTCGGGGAGATTTTCAGATCGAGTTTGGAATCACCGACCGGATTGGCGAGGCCTGCGGCGTTCCGAAGGAAAGTTATGACCGGATTTTGGCCGGGATTTCCTATGTGTTGATCCATAATCTCAACAACGGACACACCTGTAGTCCCAGAGATAAACTGCTTTTGACTGCCTGCCGGATGCTGAACCTTACCGTAGAGCAGCTGGAAAATACCTTAGAGGAAATCCTCCAAAACGGCGAACTGGTTTTGGTGAAAAAGAAAAAAGAGTTTTTGGCGCTTCCGGAGCTTTACGAAGCAGAAAGCTATATCGCGTCCCGGATTGCCCTGATGGTTTCCGTGCCCCCGGAGGAGGCTCCAGATATTGATTTTATTATCCGTCAGGTAGAGGAAGAAAAGCACATTACCTATGCGGAGCTTCAGAAGTCCGCGATGCGCCAGGCGCTGATGCATGAAATTTTAATCCTGACCGGCGGACCGGGGACGGGAAAGACTACCACCCTCAATGGAATTATTGATATTTTGGAATATCAGGGGAAAAGTATTTCCATAGCTGCGCCTACCGGAAGAGCCGCCAAGCGGATCAGCGAGGTGACCGGACGAGAAGCCAAGACCATCCACCGGCTTTTGGAGGTGGATTTCAGCAGCGGAAAGCTGAGGTTCTGCAAAAATGAGGAGGAGCCGCTGGACAGCGACGTCATTGTGATTGATGAAATGTCGATGGTGGATGTGATGCTGTTTGACGCGCTTCTGCACGCTTCCAAGCCGGGAAGCAAACTGATTTTAGTGGGGGACTATAACCAGCTTCCTTCCGTAGGGGCGGGGAATGTTTTGCAGGACCTGCTTTCCTGCGAGGAAATCCCCACCGTTCGGCTGGAGCATATTTTCCGGCAGGCTGCGCAGAGCCTGATTGTAACCAATGCCCACAGCATTGTGGAGGGGCATTTTCCTGATCTTTCCCGGAAGGACGGGGACTTCTTTTTTCTCAGCCGGAAAACAGCACCGGCCACAGAACAAACAGTATTGGAACTGGTCTGCCAGAGACTGCCGGCGACCTACGGCTATTCTCCGGTAGAGGATATCCAGGTGCTCTGTCCCCAGCGGAAGGGAGAGCTGGGGGTGATGGAACTGAATAAAAAGCTTCAGGGACTTTTGAATCCGGAAGCGCCGGGGAAGACCCAGTTTCAGTCCCGGTTTTATCAGTTCCGGGTCGGAGACAAGGTGATGCAGGTGCGGAACAATTATGATATTGAGTGGACCAAGGGACAGGAGAAAGGCGCTGGTATCTTCAATGGGGATATCGGGGTAATCAAGATGATCGACCGGGGATCTCAGACTTTGGCCATTGATTTTGAGGAACGGCTTGCTTACTATACCTTTGAGATGGCGGAGGAATTAGAGCTTGCCTATGCGGTCACGGTACATAAAAGCCAAGGCAGTGAATTTGAGGCGGTGGTGATCCCAGTAATTGGGGGATATGACAAGCTGTACTACCGAAATTTGCTTTATACGGCGATTACCAGGGCGAAAAAAATATTGATTTTAGTAGGACGGGAAGATCGCATTCGCTTTATGGTGAATAATAATCTAAAAAGTGGACGTTTTACAAATTTGAAGTATTTGTTAAACCAGATGATTCATCGGTAAAAAAATTATCGGGAAATTTCATTCCCCGAACCTTGTGCTTTTTCAACAGAACCAAGCAGGTTCTGAACTTAGCTTATGGGGGCGTCGGCCCCCAAACCCCGAGTACCTTTTTGGTAATGCAAAAAGGTACCAAAAACATTTTCCTCAAGCGCCGGAAGGGCTTAGTACGGGTCTTAAAAATTGGCTCCTAACGGAGTAAAACGGAAAATGTTAGTTTCAGTCAAAACAGCCGCCGGCCCCGGCTGTAAACTAAATTTTTCCTTCTTAGCATGGCTAGAAGAACACTTGATAGACCCACACTAAGCCACCGCGGCGATTGAGCGGCGCCCTTTTGGTTTCTTTTAGGCGAGTAAAAGAAACCCGGGTGTCGGGGCGGAACCCCGACAAGCCAAGTATAGAACCGGCTAGGTTCTATGCGATAAATTTCTGTTTATAAAACTACAGGAAAAGAGAATTAAACGATGAAAAATAGTTTGTTTGAAATGAAACGAAAGATCGGGTATGCGTTTTTCCCTGCCCGCTGTCCGTTCTGCGATTGTGTCATCAAACCCTCCGAGAATCTCTGTCAAACCTGTGCGAAAACGGTCTTTCCAGAAGAAACGAGTGTTCGTATTCGGGAAGATAGTTCAAGAGGGCTGATTTTTCTGTATCCCTATGATGGGCGGCCGAAAGAAGCGGTGAGAAGGTTAAAATTTGAAGGCAGGAAAGACCTAGCGGTTCCCCTTGCCAGATTACTTTGGGAGCAGGTGCAAAAAAGTGGGATCGATTTTGACCTGATTGTGCCGGTGCCGATGTCCCGCAGAAAATTGCGGCAAAGAGGATATAATCAGGCGCAGGTTTTGGGAGAGGAGCTCGCTCGCTTGTCAGGGATTCCCTGGCGGAGCTGTTTGGTTCATAAGGATACAAAAAACGATCAGCATCAGTTGTCCGCAAGGGAAAGAAGCTACTGGGCAGAACGCACCTATTTTGGAAAAGGCGAAGAAAACTGCCGGGGCAAAAGGATACTTTTAATAGACGATGTTTATACTACCGGAAGTACGATCAGAGCATGCGCAAAATGTCTTAATGAGGCGGGAGCAGCCTGCGTTTTTGCGGCGGTTCTTTGTAAAACCGAACGGAAAAACTAGAATCTACCTGTTTTTTGTTGATAACGGGTTATTTTTATGATATGATAATAAATGACTAATTTTAGAAAATGTGAGGGGAACAATATGGCAGCCTTTGATATCGGGATCGATTTAGGCACAACAAAGATCATCATTTACAGGAGTGACAGCGGAATCGCGCTGAATGAGCCTTCTATTGTGGCGTACAGCACCAAGGACAACAGTGTAGTCGCTGTTGGGAAGGAAGCTTATGCCATGCTGGGCAAAACCCCCCGCCACATTGTGGCAGAGCGCCCGTTAAAGGATGGAGTCATTTCAAATCACAAGCTTTGTGAGCTGATGATTAAGGAATATATTAAACGCGTTTGCGGTAATTTCTTTATCAAGCCCCGTATTGTGCTGTGCATTCCCTCCGTTACCACCGATGTGGAGCGCAGAGCGGTGGTGGAAGCCGCTTTGGCGGCCGGTGCTAGAAAGGTCTATATGATTGAAGAACCGATTGCTGCCGCTATTGGAGCTGGAGTAGATATTCTTAAGCCCCAGGGACATATGATTGTGGATATCGGTGGAGGTACGACCGATATCGCGGTGATTTCTCTCAGCAGTGTGGTTTGTTCCCGCTCGATTAAGGTAGCGGGGAATACCATCGATGAAGAGATTATCAAATTCTTTATGAATCAGTACCAGCTTTCCATCGGTCAGAGAATGGCGGAGAACATCAAAAAACAGGTGGGCTGTGTGTTCCATCCTGACGCCTCTCATGTGACCTCGGTGAAGGGGCGAAATTTGCTGACGGGCTATCCTCAGCAGATTGAAATTAACGAAGAGACTTTATATGAATGCATTTTGTCCTGTGTGGAAAGGATTATAGATTCGATTAAACTTGTGTTGGAAGAAACTCCGCCGGAACTGATCGGGGATATTTATGACAACGGTATTATTTTGACCGGAGGAGGGGCTTTGATCAAGGGATTGGCTCAACTGATTTCTGAACATGTAAAGATTCCGGTAAGCGTTGCGGAAAACCCCATTGAGGTGGTTTCTATTGGAACAGGGAAAGCATTCCGGTATATTGAAACCTTTCACGAGGGCTTTATCAATGCGGATACTTACCGCCACTGAGCAGGGCTAAAAACTACGGCGGCAGCCGCGCTAGAATAAAGGAGATTTTGAAGTTATGACAAGAATAGAGATCAAAAAGCTGTATGCGGATGCAGACGGCTTTTCTGGACAGACGGTAACAGTCTGCGGTTGGGTAAAGACCATTCGCGATTCCAAATCCCTGGGATTTATTGAGTTAAATGACGGAAGCTGTTTCAAAAATCTTCAGGTCGTCTTTGAAGACGGTAAGGTGGAGAATTTTAAAGAGGTCTGCAAGTATAATGTGGGAAGCGCATTAGTAGTCACTGGCGAAGTAGTGCTGACTCCTTCTGCCAAACAGCCGCTTGAAATTCACGCAAAGGAAATCCTGTTGGAAGGGGCTTCTACTGCCTCTTATCCTTTGCAGAAGAAGCGTCACAGCTTGGAATTTCTGCGTTCCATCGCTCATCTGAGACCCAGAACGAATACCTTTAATGCAGTATTCCGTGTACGTTCCGTGGCGGCTTATGCCATCCATAAATTCTTTAACGAACGGGGCTTTGTGTATGCCCATACTCCTTTGATTACCGCCAGTGACTGTGAAGGAGCGGGCGAAATGTTCCATGTGACTTCTTTTGATATCGCGAATCCCCCAAAACTTCCTAATGGAGAGGTGGACTACAGCCAGGACTTTTTTGGAAAACATACCAGCCTGACGGTATCCGGCCAGCTGGAAGGGGAATGTATGGCAATGGCCTTTGGAAATATCTACACCTTTGGCCCGACCTTCCGTGCAGAAAAATCCAATACGCCCCGTCATGCGGCGGAATTCTGGATGATCGAGCCGGAGATTGCCTTTGCGGAGCTTTCTGACGTCATGGACTTGGCAAGGGATATGATTAAGTATGTCCTGGCCTATGTGCTGGAACACTGTCCAGATGAAATGCAGTTTTTCAACAACTTCTATGACAAAGGTCTGATCGAGCGGCTGACCGCTTTGGTAGATTCTGACTTTACCCATGTGACCTATACGGAAGCAATTGAAATTCTGGAAAAAGTAAAAGATCGGTTTGAGTATCCCGTTTATTGGGGCTGCGACCTTCAGACCGAGCATGAGCGTTATCTCACGGAGGAAGTCTTCAAACAGCCTGTTTTTGTAACTGATTATCCGAAAGAAATCAAGGCTTTTTATATGCGGATGAACGATGACGGAAAAACTGTCGCGGCGGTTGACCTGCTGGTGCCGGGCGTCGGCGAGATCATTGGCGGCAGCCAGCGTGAAGAGCGCCTCGAGGTTCTGGAAGACCGTATGAAAGAGTTGGGACTGGATCCGGAGGATTACTCTTGGTATCTGGACCTGCGTCGGTACGGCGGAACCAAACATGGCGGCTATGGTCTGGGCTTCGAGAGACTCATTATGTATATCACGGGAGTTTCCAATATCCGGGATGTGCTTCCTTTCCCAAGAACTACCGGAAGTGCGGAATACTAATCTATTTAAACAAAAAGCAAGATGTGAAAAACCGGAAAGCTGTCTTTCCGGTTTCTCTTTTGCTTAAAAAAGCATTTTTAAGAAGGAGATTATGCATAAATTAGAGAAAGGACACCTTCGTGAAATTTTTCCTGCATCCAAAAATGGAATGAAATTTGTAAAACAGTTGGAAAAAAGAGGATAAAATGGGGGATTGAGAAAATATTTTATCTGAATCAAATGGCATGTATGTTTTTACCAACTTCTTTTCCAAAAAGAGGAGAAAATTTGTTACTCAAATTTTGCAGGAATCAAAAAACATTCTTGCAAATTTACATAGAATATAGTAAAATAAAAAAGCACGAATTGAAGATGAAATAATCCTGCCGGAACAATCGGTAACAGAGAAGCCTTTTGCGTAAACGGCAGACGGAACGATTTGGGAGGCCGCTATGATTTCTTATCCAGAAATGAACAGAGAACAACTGCTGCAGGAGCAGGAAAAGCTTCAAAAAGCTTATAAGGAATTTCAAGATCAAAACTTAAATCTCGATATGTCTAGAGGAAAACCGGGCGCAGATCAGCTTGATCTGACCATGCCGATGCTGGATGTATTAAGCAGTAAAGATTGTTTGAAAACGGAGGATGGAACCGATACTAGAAACTATGGTGTGCTGGACGGGATTCCGGAAGCGAAAAAGCTGTTTGCCGATATTTTACATGTTTCCCCAGAGGAAGTGATTGTAGGGGGCAACTCCAGTTTAAACCTTATGCATGATACTATTGCCAGAGGAATGTTTTTCGGATTTGTGGATTCTCCGAAACCGTGGAAAGACTGTGGCAAAATCAAGTTTTTATGTCCTTCACCGGGATATGACCGGCATTTTGCTATTTGTGAGTTATTCGGAATCGAGATGATTACCATTCCTATGACGCCGGATGGTCCGGATATGGATTTGGTGGAAAAATATGTAGGAGAAGATGAATCTGTCAAAGGAATTTGGTGTGTGCCGAAATATTCCAACCCCCAGGGAATCACTTACTCAGATGAAACGGTGCGCCGCCTGGCCAAAATGGAGACCAAAGCGCCGGATTTTAAAATTTTCTGGGATAACGCTTACTGCCTTCACCATTTGACAGATCATCCGGATGAATTGTTGGATCTGTTTGCCGAATGCAAAAAACTCGGTACGGAGGACAGGGTGCTGATGTTTACCTCCACCTCTAAGGTGAGTTTCCCCGGCGCTGGAATCGCCGCTATGGCTGCCAGCGTACATAATTTGCAGTTTATCAAAAAGCAGATGACGATCCAGACCATTGGATTTGATAAGATTCAGCAGCTGCGCCATGTGAAATACTTTAAGGATCTCAACGGCATCAAGGAGCATATGAAACTGCACCGTGCGATTTTGGAACCCAAATTTAAAACGGTACTGGATATTCTGGACCAGGAATTAAAACCCCTTTCTATTGCTTCCTGGACGAAGCCGAACGGAGGATACTTTATCGCCTTGGATACCATGGAGGGCTGCGCTAAACGGGTTGTTTCTCTCTGCAAAGAGGCAGGTGTCGTCCTCACCGGAGCGGGGGCTACTTATCCCTATGGAAAAGATCCGAAGGACACCAATATTCGGATCGCGCCGACTTATCCTCCGGTAGAAGAGCTCAAACAGGCGATGGAGCTGTTTTGTCTCTGCGTAAAACTTGCCAGTGTGGAAAAATTGCTGGAAACAAAATAAACAGGGAAAAGGATAGTTGAAATTTTTCGATTTCTAAAAACAGCGGCAGACTTGAGTCTGCCGCTGTTTTTGACTTTTGATAGGAAGAGAGAGGAAAAGAAAAACAGAAATTTATCATTCTATTTAAAAAGGATTTCTTTATAACTATCTTTCAGAGAAAGAAGAAAGCTTCTGGGAGCACCGGCTCCCAGACCCCGGCACCCTTTGCGACTCAACTTGTTGAGTTTTCCAACTGGGTGGAAGGACCCTGCTCAGACGCCGCAGGGGCTGTGGCGTGGGTCTCTCAAGTGTTCTCCTAACATATTAAGAAGGAAAAATTTAGTTTATCGCTGGTGCTGGCGACTGTTTGGCAGAAACTAACATTTTCCGTTGTACTCCCTTAGGAGCCAACTTTTAAGATTTACACCAAGCCTTCACGGCGTTTGAGTGAAGCGTTTTGTGTCCTTTGGCGCTCACCAAAGGACATCGGGGTGCCGGGGTGAAACGCCCGGCAAACTAATTGATAAAACTAATTTTGTTCTATCATAAAGGCTGTAAAGTCGGTACCCCCACATAGAAAAATAAATTTCTGTTTCTCTCTCAAAAAGAGAGAAACCCTAATTGCTCCCTTCGAAAAGAGCATACCTTTCTATCGACGATTCGCTCCTGTTCTCCCGGAATACCGATCAAAAGAGGGGACTCCTTCTGATGCTCCTGGTGCTTCTGAAAACAAAGGTCTTTGGCGTAGTTGGCATAACAGTAAAGACAGCCGTTTAAACAGGAATTATATTCCCCGATGTCAATGCTTTCCACACAGCCGCATTCCTCCCGCTGATACCGGTCTTTTCTGACATCCAGGGGATACCCTCCGATCCGTTCCAGCCGCTTCTTGTCAATACAGGAGGCGTGTCCGATTCCGAAAGGAGAAAGGTCGATCTGTTCCGCACAGGTAAAGAGGGAAATCCCGGCATTTTTGGCAGATTTTCCAAAGCTTTTCGCCAAAAGATGGATTTCTGTTTCATCCGGCGCTCTCATGCTGAATTGTTTTTGGTTCCGACGGGTATTCCGGTAGCTGTCCAGGAAACTGATGATGCAGATATCAGTATAGCCACTAAGCCTTTTGGCAATCTGTTCAAAATATTGGCAGTGGTATTCTAGGTCATAATTCTCATTTAAGAAGATGGGGTCATAACGCCAGACCATCCGGTTTGCGCCGATTTGGGCGGAGAGCTTTTGAAATCCAGGGATTAAGACGCTGCTTTTTTTCGGAAGACTAGGTTCCGCATCTTTTCCATAGGAGGTCAGTGTAAACTGGATATAATAAGGGATTTCTTTTAGCTGGGGCAGGTATGGCAGCATCGGCAGCGGATTTTTGCTCCAGAATACAATCCCGTCTAAAACATCTTTCTGAAGAGAAATCCGGCTGAGTAAATGAGGGTTTCTGGGATTTCTGACCAGCACAAATCCTTCCTGCAGCCGGCGGAAAAACCATTCGGGATAAAAGCAGGGAATATCCGTCCTTCTGCTAACGCTGAGGATCATAATTCTTCCTCCTTTCTTTTGTCGTCTTGATCAAACCGATCCAATCTGCATCATTGCAAAATGTTGCAGCAGTCTGCTGTTTATCGAGTGAGGATCGATAACTACTTCTCTGTCAATCAATCACAGTTTAAATTATACTTCGCTTATTTTCTTTATTCAACAGTTTTGGTGATATAGAGGCATGCAGTTATCCGCAATTTGCTTTAATTTCCTTTTGTTGTGGGTGAGATTCTTAGAACTTCTGACAAGGGAATTCCTCTTGACAAATATCTTCTGGAAAAGATATAATAATAAATAATAGTAAAGGCGATGAAGAGAAGAGTAAGTGCACGAGCTTTTGACAGAGAGCCCGGTGAAGGTGAAAGCGGGTAAAAGGGAATGCATCTGAAGATGGTCTTGGAGCTCCATACCGAGGTGTTTGCTTAGGCTATGGCGGGTTTGCCCGTTAGCGCAATATGCTGTTTTTGCAGCAGATGAGGTCAGGATCGTGAGATTCTGATAAAATAAGGTGGTAACACGAAGCAGTGCTTTCGTCCTTAGCCGTAATTTTACGGGTTGGGAGGAAAGCTTTTTTCATTTCAAGATTCATTTTGGTACGCCTTTTTTGAGAAATTTACAAAAGGAGAATGTAACTATGTGTGAAGCAAATCAGAATCAGGAAAAATTTTATGTAACGACAGCTATTGCTTATGCTTCCAGAAAGCCCCATATCGGCAATACCTACGAGATTATCCTCACCGATGCGATTGCCCGCTATCAGCGTCTGATTGGGAAAGACGTCTTTTTCCTGACGGGAACAGATGAACATGGACAGAAGATCGAAGATCTTGCCAAGGAACAGAACATTACGCCTAAAGCTTATGTGGATGGTGTGGCAGGAGAAATCAAAAATATCTGGGACTTGATGAATTGCTCCTACAGCAAATTTATCCGCACTACAGACGATTATCACGAAGCGGTGGTACAGAAAATTTTTAAGAAGTTATACGAGCAGGGAGATATCTACAAAAGTGAGTATGAAGGCTGGTACTGTACCCCCTGCGAGAGCTTCTGGACAGAGACTCAGCTCAAGGACGGCTGCTGTCCCGACTGCGGCAGACCGGTACAGAAAACCAAGGAAGAAGCTTATTTCTTCAAAATGAGCAAATATCAGGATCGCCTGATGCAGTATATTGAGGATCATCCGGAGTTTATCCAGCCGGAATCCCGAAAAAAAGAGATGGTCAACAACTTCTTAAAACCGGGACTTCAGGATCTGTGTGTATCCAGAACCTCCTTCCAGTGGGGAATCCCGGTGGATTTTGACCCGAAGCATGTGATCTATGTCTGGATCGACGCTTTGACAAACTATATCACCGGACTGGGCTATGATCCGGACGGCAGCAGCGAAAATTTCAAAAAATATTGGCCGGCAGATATTCACATTATCGGGAAGGATATTCTGCGCTTCCACACCATTTACTGGCCCATTATGCTGATGGCGCTGGATCTTCCTCTGCCAAAGCAGATTTTCGGCCATCCGTGGATGCTGTTCGGAGAAGATAAGATGAGCAAATCCAAAGGAAATGTGATGTACGCCGACGATTTGGTCCGTCATTTTGGAGTGGACGGCGTCCGCTACTACTCTTTAAAAGAAATGCCTTTTGCCCAGGACGGTTCTATCACTTACGATACCATTATTGCCCGCTATAACTCTGATTTGGCAAATACACTTGGAAATCTCGTCAACCGTACCATTGCTATGAGCAATAAATACTTCGACGGAGTGGTGACTCCTTTCCCAAGTACGGAATCGGTGGACAAAGAATTGGCTGAGGCCTGTTTGCAGACGGTTCATACAGTGGATGAACTGATGAAAGAACTGAGAGTAGCTGACGCTTTGGAAGCGATTATGGCACTCGCCAGAAGAAGCAACAAATATATCGACGAGACTGCCCCCTGGGCATTGGCGAAAGAGGAAGACCAGAAAGACCGGCTCAGAGCCGTCCTCTATCATTTGCTGGAATCCATCCGTTTTATCGGCGTGCTCTTAAGTCCTTTCCTGCCGGAAACAGCGGACAAAATTTTTGCTCAGCTTAACTGCGAGATTCGTGATTATCAGTCTCTGTCTGAGTTTGGACAGTTCCCCGAAGGGAAGGTTGCGAATCCGGTTCCGCTGTTTGCTCGTATCGATGAGACGAAAAAACTGGAAGAGATCCAGAAAGAAAGGGAAGCTATTTTGAAAGCCGCTGAGAAGGCTCAGAAAAAGAGCGAACCGAAAGAAAAAGAAGCGGTAGAGGGGATCGTGATCGGGATTGAGGACTTCTCGAAAGTAGAACTTCGGGTGGCTCAGATTCAGTCCTGTGAACCGGTGAAAAAATCCGATAAACTTCTCTGCCTCCAGTTGGATGACGGACAGGAAGGACGCCAGGTGGTTTCCGGCATTGCGCCCTGGTATCAGCCAGCCGATCTGATCGGAAAAAAGGTAGTCATTGTGGCGAACCTGAAGCCTGCTAAACTCAGAGGAGTGATAAGCAATGGCATGATTCTCGCGGCGGACTGCCCCGACGGAGACGTCAAAGTAATCTTTGTAGACGACAGCATTCCGGCAGGAGCGAAAATCAGATAAAAGAAGGACGATGACTTTGTCTTCGAAAGCGAGGAATGTAAGATGAAATCTGTGGAAACGGGATTCCGGAAAGTAGTTTCTTTGCTGCTGTTGCTGACTTTTACGCTGGCCGTTACCGGGTGCTCCCGGTTCGATCCGGCTCAGTATGTAGAAGCGACGCTGGATTTCAATTTTAAGGGTGAAATTGAAGCATACGCCGAAATTGTTGACAAATCCGCTGATACACTGGAGCAGGAATACAATCTGATGATGGAAACGACCGATGTGGAAAATTTCAAAACTTTTTTT
>CALWNT010000138.1 GCA_944382885.1 uncultured Clostridia bacterium
TGATTAACCTGTATCCATATCCTTAACTTTGGGAAACCGGAAGCGCTCAGCCAGATCTGGATAATATCCGGGCGCTGAGTGAATTTTTTGGCGTTTCTTCCGATCTGTTTCTGCATTCTGAATTGGAAATACAGGAAAGTGTTTCGGCCCAGGAGATATTCGACGGGATAGAACCGTCAGCTGAGGAAAAGATGGAGGACCCAGCGGAAATTAAAACGAATACCGGCCTTTGGAAGGTCGTTTTGTTATGCCTGTGTTTTGTGTTTCTGCTGGGCTGTTGTGCCGCGGCCCCCTTTGTATTGAGGCGTTTTGATTTGGCGCTGGCCTATGATTGGCTTTTGCCATTGGGGGCGACGGGATTGACGGTTCTGGGAGCAGGTGCGGTTTATCTGGTATCTCGCAGGACGAAAAAAGGACTGGCAGCGGTGTTGTTTTTAGTAGCTATCGGACTTGCTTTGTCCATCTGGCTTTGGTATGGGCGTTACCAAGAACGGATACAATTTAACAGCTATCTTGTCACTTCGCCGGAAAAGAAAGAGGCGTTTCTCCTGAGACAGGATGTTGAAACCGGACAAACCTCCTATTTTCGCAGACGGTTCTGGGTTTTGATGCAGCAAAGAGAAGGGATTCCCAATAGGATGCAGGGGAAACCAAAATTTCAATGGATGACAGAGGATGTCTGCGCGATTACCTACGAGGGAAAAGACGACGGGGCGATGCATCAGTTTGTAGCGACTTTCGGTGACCGAGATCCTGGAAGCTATTACTATGTCCTTTCCGCCCTATATGGAATTTGGTCTGGAAAAGAAGCGGGGACAGAGGACTGGAATATTACTGCTGATAACAACGGCATTACCTTAACGGTGGGCGATCAGCCAGAGGAGAGCTATACCTTTGAGGAATGCGTTCAGTTCGGCACCACTGCCATTGTTTTGTGCCGGGGTGGTTTGCCTCGCTGGACAATCGCACTGAATACCGACTGTACCCTTTCTCCTGGTTCTAACTTGATTGCTCCAGGAGGGACAATCACTTTGACCCAGGTTTCCATGAGCGATACGCCAAACTATGTTTTTGTCTGCGATACGGACGGGCAAAAGCAGGAAGATCTTAATAACAGCACCATTCTAACCCCTTCTCAGGAACAGATTGACCAGGAGACGGTCAGCTCGATGCAGCGCATGGCATCGGAACCCAATCTTTCTCAAGAGGAGATTCCGGAGGGGACGCAGCTCTTAACAGAGGGGATCGGCAATTTTCCTTGGATGATTTTTCTCAGTCTGATTGAAACAGACGACACAGTGATGGGGGTAAACGGCGTGGATGTGTGGCTTCATCTGGAAAGCGTCCGGCTGATTTCGGGAGATGAATCGGATGGCTGCTGGGAGGTGCAGATGCGCCAGGCTTATGTCAGCCCCGGCAATCAGGGAGCGTCACCTACAGTTGAGTCCGCGGAATCCAGCCACTATATGAGGCTGATTCAGACTGCCGACGGAGCGTATCTGTCCTATCGATCCAATTATGATCTTTCCTTTGGCTTAGAAGAGGCACAGAGTGACGAAATAGACCTGTCTCAGTTGGATGCCTACCACCGTTTCGAGCCGGCAGATTATTCCGGAGAAAACTGGAAATATATGAACGTGTCCCGCCTCTCTCCCCAGGAAGCGGCCGAGTGGCTGTATGAGACTCAGTTTGCAGAAGACTATCCCAATGCCGTTTTTCTGTCAGACAATGCGAGGGCAGGCTATCGGTTAGAGGACGGCTGCTATCTGCTGTATGACGGAATCTGGCAGGAAAACGGAAATTGGGTTTACCGGTTTTGGTGTTACCATTCTGCAGAAGAGAATGTGGCCCAGTGGGATGGACAGGTAGAAACCTTGGGTTATTTTGATGTAGATTTTCATGCCTATGAAAAATAGGAGAGTCTTCAGCGTAAAATAAGAAAAACGGATTTGCGGTTCTCATGACAGGGCATTCTCAAAATAGGGAAAATGTTCTCGGCCGGTTTTTGCGGAGTGTTTTGGGAAAGTTTTTCCCTGCTGAAATTGTGAACCGGCGTATCTGAAAAAGGAGAAGAAAAATGAAAATACTAATTACCGGGGCCAGTTCGGGAATCGGACGGGACATGGCCCTTCTTTTGGCAAAATGTGGTCATCAGCTGATTTTGACGGCCCGGCGGAAAGAACGCCTGGAAGAAATCAGAAAACGATATCCCAAACAGGTTCGGATCATTCCTGCGGATCTGTCCCAAAAAGAGGAGTGCTTCCGCCTGTATCGGGAAACAGCGGGAGAAGATATCGATGTTCTCATCAACAACGCCGGCTTTGGCTTGTGCGGAACATTCTGTAAGGCGGATTTGGATACGGAACTTCAAATGATTGAAACCAATATCACCGCGGTGCATATTCTGACAAAGCTTTTTGTGAGGGATTTTGTCAAACGGGACTACGGCTTTATTCTGAACGTAGCTTCCTCAGCGGCTTTTCTGCCGGGGCCATTGATGGCGTCTTATTATGCTACCAAAGCCTATGTGCTTCGGCTTTCTCAGGCCATCGGGGAAGAACTGCGCAGACAGAAGAGCAAGGTCTTTATCAGCGTGCTCTGCCCTGGGCCGGTGAAGACCGAGTTCAGCAGTACCGCCCAGGTCAAGTTCCATCTCAACAGCCTGTCCAGTGAATATGTGGCGAGATATGCGTTGGAAAAACTCTTTGAACGCAAAGCCTTGATTATTCCGGGAGTAGGGATGAAACTGTTAAAACAGCTGGAACGATTGGCGTCGGAGCAGCTGTTGCTTCGGGTGGCCTATCACATCCAGAGCAGAAAACATCGATGACAGAATGGAATGAGAAAATAGCGGCAGAGAGGTAAGAGGAAGTGATCAGAATGGCAACTTCAACAATAAAAGCGGTTCTTCCAAGTGATATTCGCAGCGTTTGGGAAATCGTTTTAGCGGTTGAGCATTACAGCGAATGGCGAAGTGATTTAAGCAAAACAGAACTTATCAATGAAAAACAATTTCTGGAATATACCAACGAGGGGTATGCTACTCTGTTTACTGTTACGCTTACAGAACCATACAAGCGATGGGAGTTTGACATGGAAAACAGCAATATGAAAGGGCGCTGGGTGGGCGTGTTTATCCCCAAAGGCAATGAGACAGAAATTGATTTTACCGAGTATGTAACAGCTAAAAAGTTATTTATGAAGCCGTTTGTAACATCTTTTTTGAAAAAGCAGCAGGCACAGTTTGTCGCGGATTTAAAAAGAGCGCTTGCTCCATAAACAACAAATTACAGCGGGCGGTGCGAAAACACCGCCGCTGTAATTTGTTGTATGTGTATCGATTTTACTCCTCCGGTACCTCATCCTGGGTAATTTCTCCGCTGTCCAGAAGCTCTCCTAATCGAAGTTTTCTGGCAAGCTTCGCGGCTTCTACCTGTTTGTGGAGCAATTCTTTTGTCTCTCGTGGAGACTTGATATTTTTTAGCTCCAAAAGAGGGGTGGTTTGATCGGAGGACAGCACTGTCACAGTACCCACTCTGAAAATGCGCTGCCATAAAGAAATGTGAAGGGTAATATCCCGTATGCGATAAAGTAATGTTTCTTCCTGTTTCATGTTCAAAAGTCCGGTTTCCAGAAAGAGCCGGTCTTCGGAAATGGCGTATTTAGTGAAGGTAATCGGCATCCCCAAAATGCGTTTTCTGTCCTTCCACAAAAATTGAATCTGATCCATGATGTCCTCCTTTTCCTGTATTTATGCAATCTTTTGTTTCTACAAGAATATCATACAACTTTTTGAAAAAAATCTCAATAGACTGTTTCGCTTATAAAAAGATTGTGCTTTGAGTCCCAGCTTGTCCCTTTGTAAAAAACAAACTGTGTTATTGGACGTAAAAAAGTCCCTGTTATCAGGGACTTTCGAGTTATTTGAATTTTACGGCTGTTCCGTAAGCCATGATTTCGGCGGCTCCCTGCATCACAGCGGCGGAAGCATAACGGATATTGATAACAGCATCGGCGCCCAATGCTTCTGCTTCCTGGACCATTCTGCTGGTGGCCAGCGCCCTGGCCTCGTTCATCATTTCGGTATAGGACTTTAATTCTCCCCCTACAATGGTTTTAAAGCTTTGGGTAATGTCCCGGCCGATGTTTTTCGATTGGATGGTGCTGCCTTTGACAAGGCCCAGCATTTCAAATTCTTTTCCGGTAATGTAGTCGGTGTTTACTAAAAACATAAAAATCCTCACTTTCTAAAACAGGGAACATTCCCCTTATAATTTTATTGATATGGGCGAAAATCTTTCGATAAGCCCTCACAATTTAAAAATTATCAATCACTTTTCATCATCAAGTAACAAGAAACACCTTTTTGATAAAAATCAGGAAGTACTCCAACGCAATGATATCCCAGGCTTTCATAGAAGCGTTTTGCTCTTGCATTAAAGTCATCTGCTGTAAGAAAATATTTGGTAGAAGGATACTTCGAAGCATGATCCTCAAAATATTTTATCAATTGTCTGCCGATACCCCGGCTTCTATATTCGCTTTTCACAGCAATAATATGGAGATAAGGATAACTTCCCAGCATACCTTCAGATTTATAATAGATAAATCCGAAACATTCTTCGTTTTCTCCAACTGCAACATATAATTCATGAGCAGATACTGCATTCGTAATGGTATCTGTTGTTTTTTTATCGTCGGAAAAATAAACTTCCCCAATTTTGGAATCTTGCAGTATTTTAACACACGTGTGAATATAGCTGCTGTCTGCGATTTTAATGCGAATATTCATAGGAATGTCACCTCCCAAATTCTATTTTTTCAATCTTAATAATCCATAGCAGCATTAAATTGTGCTTTTTATCCTCTTTTGGTTTTTCACTAAAACCATACCTGCTTTATTTACGGTCAAGATAAGCAGATATCGTCTGTCCTTGGCAAATACGAAGGTCCTTCGCTTATATGGTTGACAAGAGGGAGAAAGCAACGAGTGCTTTTATCCTAGAAGATGATATTTTCTTACATCCGCTTGTATCTTTTCCTATTTCCGCAGGAAATTTTCCACAGGAAATTTGAGCGCTAAAAGGATAAAAATCATTGTCATTTAAACGCCTTACTGTGTGAAAAAGGCATTATTTGCAATAACTTTTATGGTTTAACATTTTTTTATGCTCAAAACGCAAATATCATTTTCTAGTATATCTTTCCTGCTGGTCCTGCACAAGGCTAAAAATGCTCAAAAATTTTTTCGCCTTTTTGTATGGAATCCTTAAAATCCGGGGTTGGGAGTGAGAGGGACAGATTTTAAATAACTGGGAATTGATTTTTGCTGCACCGTTAGAGTATAATGAAGACAATATGGCCAATGGGGAGCAAGCAGACGTTGGTTTTGCTTCTCTCAAGGCCTGAAAAAGGAGAATAGAATGAAATCAAAATTATCGGCACTTTTTTCCAATCGGGAATTATTACATACTATTGTTTTATTAGCTTGGCCCACAGTTGTGGAACAGGCGCTGCAAACCATCGTTCAATATGCCGACACGGCTCAGGTAGGGCAGATCGGAGCCTCCGCGTCCGCCGCAGTTGGGCTGACTACCACCGTTACCTGGCTGATTAACGGCGTTTTTTCCGCCGCGGGAGTAGGCTTTTTGTCCTTTATTTCCCAGGCGATTGGTGCGCAGAAAAAAGAATTGGCTCGTTTGGCGTCGATGCAGGCGGTTTTGACTTCCCTTTTGCTGGGCGTTGTAATGGGAGCGGTCGCCCTTGGCATCTCACCCTTTTTGCCAGATTGGCTTGGCGCCGCTGCTGACATAAAGAAAAATGCTTCCCTTTATTTTATGATTACAGCGGCACCGATGGTGTTCCGGTCTTTTATTATTGTGTTGGGAAGTGTGCTTCGCGCGGCGGGAGATACTAAGACGCCGATGCTCATTAACGGAATTACCAATTTACTGAATATCACCCTGAATTTCTTTTTGATCAATTCTCCGGGGGATTTTCATTTAGGTATGATTTCTTTCTGGGGAGCCGGACTGGGCGTGGCAGGGGCTGCCATTGCCACGGCGATTTCCTATTGCCTTGGCGGAGTGTTAATGCTTTTGGGAATTTTCAGAAATCCGTTCCTTTCTCCCAAGGGAGAGAGATTTCGGCCCCAAAAGGAAATTCTTCTTCCCTGCTTTCGGATTGCCCTGCCGGTAGTGGCTGAACGAACCGCCAGTTCCTTCGGTCAGGTAGTATTCACCTCTTTGGTCACCAAGCTGGGGACTTTAGCGGTCGCGACTCACTCCATTGCCCTTACGGCTGAGCAGGCCTTTTATATCCCGGGATATGGGATGCAGGCGGCGGCCGCTACGCTGTCCGGAAACGCGGCGGGAGAAAGGAACGAGAAGAAGCTAATGCACACTTCGGTTTTGATTACTTTGATTGCGGTGAGCATTATGACTGTTCTGAGCTTGCTGCTGTTTTTGTTTCCGGGATTTCTGATGTCGATCTTTACCAATGACGCCGCAGTGATTTCCGGAGGAAAGACGATTCTGCGGATTGTTGCGGTATCAGAACCGCTGTTTGCCGTATTGATTATCCTGGAAGGGGTATTTAACGGCGTGGGGGATACAAAGGTACCTTTTCTGTTTACGGTAATCTCTATGTGGGGCGTACGGATTCTTTTTACCTTCCTTTGTGTCTCGGTTTTTCATCTGGGGCTGAATGCCGTTTGGATCTGCATGGTGCTGGACAATGTCTCCCGCTGTATCATGATGTCGGTTCGTTATCTCAAAGGCGGTTGGAAAAAACACCTGTCTTTTGAGAAATAGAAAATTTAATGTGATGATTTGGGCGACCGCCGCCTCTTTTTGGAATTGAAATAGGCATGATTTCCTAGATGGAAAAGAGAATTGTTTTTCCTGTCATTCTGTGCTAGACTAAATTTATCAAGGTAAATACCAAGGGGGAGAGATCTTTGAAAAGTAAGGATTATCGGGATTTTTTGTCCCAGAGCTGCGAAGAAAACGACTGTATGGAAAATGCCCGTTTTGGCTCAATTCCATCAGTTTCCCGTCCGCGGCAGAACATGATCTGGATTGTCAGCGATCAGCAGCGGGCTCAGTCGATTGCTGCCAACGGAGATCCCAATGTCCGCACGCCAAATCTGGACGTGATGTCCCGGATGGGAGTAAATTTTAACCGGGCGGTTTCCGGCTTTCCCATCTGCTGTCCGTTTCGCGGGACGATGCTAACTGGGCTTTATCACCATAAGTGCGTGCCGGGACATGAGTACCAGCTTCCCACAGATCAGGTTACGGTAACAGATGTATTTAATGAAAACGGGTATGACACGGCCTATTTTGGAAAGTGGCATTTGGACGGCTGTCGGAGGAACCCCATGCTTCATGTGGTTCCCAGAGAGCGCCGAGGCCGTTTTGCCACCTGGATCGGATACGAAAACAACAACAGTCAGTGGAATACCTGGGTACATGGCCACACCAAGGATGGTGAGATTGAGCAGTACCAGCTCAAAGGCTATGAGACCGATGCGCTGACAGACCTGCTGATTTCTTATTTGAAAGAGAAATCAGAGGAAAAGGAGGATCAGCCTTTCTTTGCGGTGCTTTCTGTTCAGCCGCCTCACGAGCCTTATATCGCTCCGCCGGAATGTTTGGAACACTATCAGTGGGATGATATTAAATTAAGACCTAATGTACCACAGAATGAAAAACTTCGGCAGGAAGCCAAAATCCAGCTTGCCCGATATTATGCTATGGTAGAAAACCTTGACCGCAATGTGGGAAGGGTTTTAAAAGCCCTTAGGGAATATGACCTGGATCTCAATACCCAGATTATGTTTTTCAGCGACCATGGGGATATGATGGGCTCTCATGGACTATACGGAAAGGTGGTTCCCTATGAGGAATCCATTCGAATTCCCATGATCATCAGCGGCGGAGTGCCGCAGTACAACGGCTATGTCACTGGTGTTAGCGACGCCGTGTTCAATGATGTGGATATCGCGCCTACGACGCTGGGACTCTGCGGCCTTCCCATTCCGGAAAGCATGGAGGGATATGACTATTCCCATTACCGCTATTATGAAGGGGCGGGATTTCAGCTGAAACCAAAAGACGATGAACCCCAGTCCGCCTATATTCAGGTGACGATGCCCAGAGAGGGCTGTGATAAGGCCTGGCGGGCGGTGGTTACCCGAGATAATTGGAAATATGTCTGCTTTGAGGGGGAAGAATGGATGCTGTTTGATCTAAATGAAGACCCCTACGAACAGAACAATCTGGCCCACTCCTTCCCTCATAAGGAAAAACGGAAAGAGCTTCACAAGCTTTTGGAGGACTGGATCAAAAAGACCGGGGACCATTTTAAACTTCCCGACAGAGAATATATCTAGGGGGTGCAGAAATGAAGCTTTATTTTTATGGACAGGACAGCGGACATATTGACGCAAGGCAATTGGCGCGGTATTTCTCGAAAGAAGAGGTTTGCGGTACCTTAGAGGAGGCGGAACTTTATCTGGTACTGTCCGGGATGTATTTGACATATGGATACGCGGAAAAAATAGAAGAAGAATTACACTCCGCTGCGAAAAAGGGGATACCGGTTTTGGTGGTGGCGCCACATGGCACGCCCTATATCCCTGCCGCTTTGCGTCCCTTTGCGTCGGCGCACTGTGGTTTCTCCAAAGAGGAGGTAAGGGAAGCGACAGGAAAGTGATCTTGATAGAAAATGCCGGACAATCGAATCTCAAACGGCAAAATAGGAGGAAAATTCTTGAGGGAAAAAGAGAAAACACCGATCATACGGAGCGGGACACCGGAAGATAATTTGATTCTGGCTGAGATTGAGGCCATCTGCTTTCCGTCGGAGGAAGCGGCGGGGCAAGAGACCCTAAAAGAGAGGCTGATTGCCTTCGGAACCCATTTTTATCTTTTGGAACGAGAGGGGAAAGTGATCGGCTTTATCAATGGGATGGCGAGCGATAAAGACCGGATCTGCGACGAGATGTTTGAGGATGCTTCCCTGCATCGGGAGGACGGCGCTTGGCAGATGGTGTTTGGCATGGACGTTCTTCCGGACTGCCGGCGCCGGGGATATGCCGGGATATTGCTGAATCATCTGATTGAAGAGGCCAAAAAGCAGGGCAGAAAGGGATGTGTGCTGACCTGTAAGGAGCATTTGATCTCCTATTATGAAAAGTTTGGCTTTGTGAATCAGGGGATTTCCGGCTCCTCCCACGGCGGGGTCGTGTGGTACGATATGGTGCTTTGCTTTTAACGATTTACCGGGATGGGGTAAAGGGATTTTGCCCTGCCCCTCTTTCTGTTTTCTGAAAAGAGCGGAAAAGTACTTTTATTTACTCCGGGAATGAGATATAATAAATTAGATTCTTGGTTTAAATGGGATAAACAGAAATTTATCTTTCTATTTTAAAACGATTTTACCCTACAACTTTCTTTCAGAGAAAGAAGAAAGTACCTGGGAGCACCGGCTCCCAGACCCCGGCACCTTTTGCTTGCCCAAAAGGTGGAAAGGGCACCGCTCAGTCGCCGCGGAGGCTTAGTGCGGGTCTAACAAGTGTTCTCCTATCCATATTGGAAGTAAAAAATTAGTTTACAACCAATACTGACGGTTATTTCGGTAGAAACTAATATTTTCCACCGCACTTGGATAGAAGTCAACTTTTAAGACCCATACAGCCTCCCCGGCGAGGGGCACGTTTTGGTTCCTTTGGCGTGTACCAAAGGAACTCGTCGTGTCGGGGGCGGAACCCCGACAGGCTAAGGATAGAACCAATTTGGTTCTATCCACATAAATTTCTGTTTAGGAGGGAGAGCAGGATGAAGCTATCAGTGGTAGGAAGCATCAATATGGATCTTACAGTAACGGTGGACAGAATCCCTCAAAAGGGAGAGACTCTCACCGGTAAGTCTCTTCGCTCTGTCCCCGGCGGAAAAGGAGCCAATCAGGCCGTTGCGATGGCAAGGCTTGGAGCGGAGGTAACGATGTTCGGCTGTGTGGGGGAGGATAGTAACGGCAGAAAGCTTCTGGAGAATTTATCTGCCGCAGGGGTAAATACAGACTGTGTGTCGGCGATAAAAGGGACTCCTACCGGCCTTGCTTTGATTACGGTAGGGGAAAATGACAATACCATTGTAGTCGTGGCGGGGGCCAATGAAGCTGTGGACTGCACCTATATTGACCGGGTACAGAAACGGCTGCTTCAGTCAGATTTGGTGGTACTTCAGCAAGAGATCCCCCCAGAGACGGTAGAATATGTTATTTCCCTGTGTCATGCCCACAAAATCAGAACGGTTTTAAATCCGGCTCCCGCCAGGAGCTTGCCTCTTGAAACGATAGAAAAAGTATCCTATCTTACCCCAAATGAACATGAGGCCAAGCTTTTGTTTGGGGATCTCCCCTTGGAAGAATTGCTTTTGACTTATCCGGAAAAGCTGGTGGTCACCAGAGGTTCAAAGGGGGTATCTGCGGCGCTGAAAAGCGGAGAACTGCTTCATATTCCCGCAAGGCCAGCGAAAGTAGTGGATACCACCGGTGCAGGGGATACGTTAAACGGCGCCTTTTCCGTGATGATCGCCAAAGGAGCGGGAATGAAAGAAGCCCTTTCTTTTGCCAATACTGCGGCGGGGTTATCTGTAGAAAAATTCGGCGCGCAGGGCGGAATGCCCACTTTGGCAGAAGTAGAGCGTGCCATGGTATAATAACCTCTATGGTATCTGAAATCAAAGATTTCGACCATAACGAGAACAAAATCGCGGCGGTAAATGTTGTAAACCGTCGCGCTCAGGGAGTTTTCT
This sequence comes from uncultured Clostridia bacterium, assembly GCA_944382885.1. Lineage (GTDB taxonomy): Bacteria > Bacillota > Clostridia > Oscillospirales > Ruminococcaceae > Massiliimalia. Next base: position 10,821 of record CALWNT010000138.1, read on the forward strand.
TGCCGGTCGTAAAGGGTGGCCGGCATTTTGCCAGATGGGTAAAAAATGAAAACATCCCGGCTGCGCAAATATCTTTATAGATATGGATGAAAGATGACTTTTCTCTCTGAGAGAGAATTCAGATAAACGTTAGGAATCGAGGAAAGAATCAGATGGAAATTATCACAAAAGAGCAGTATCAGGAATTTGAGGATTTTGTCTCTTCCCATCGTGCGGGGAGCTTTATGCAGTCAATCAAATGGACGAAGGTAAAATCAAATTGGGGACATGAGTGTGTGGTTTCCCGGGACCAGGAGGGAAAGATTCAGGGAGCCATGCTGGTATTGATCCGCAAGCTTCCTATTTTTGGAAGAACGCTTCTCTATGCGCCGAGAGGACCGGTCTGCGACCTGCATCGCTACGATATCATTGCCGATCTGCTGGAAGGGGCGAAGGTCTTAGCGAAAAAATACAAGTCCTATCTTTTCCGGATGGATCCTTATATTCTGGCGGACGATGAAGCTTTTATTGCCCAGATACAAAAACTGGGCTTTTCCTTCAAACCCCATATGCCTGATTTCACCACTTTTCAGATTCGGAATAACTATATGCTGGATATCGAGGGGAAAACAGAGGAGGAACTTCTGGCTCAGTTCCACAGCAAATGGCGGTATAATATCCGTCTGGCTGGGAGAAAAGGAGTCGTTTGTGATTATTATAATAAAAATAACCAGATCGACGAGCAGAAGCTGGACGAATTTTATGAATTGATGAAAACCACTGGAGACCGGGACGGCTTTATCATTCGGCCCAAAGAATATTTCAGACGGATGCTTTTAAGCTTGGGCGAAGAGCACTGCCGGCTTTATATGTGCTACAAGGATGGAAAGGCCCTGTCCGGCGCTGTAGCAACCCAGTATGCCGGGAAAACCAGCTATGTTTACGGCGCCAGCGCCAATGAAGCCAGAAACTTGATGCCCAATCATCTGATGCAGTGGACCATGATTCAATGGGCGCTGGAAAACAAGGATTTTGTCTACGACTTTCAGGGGATTCCCAACTACGATGATGAAACCAGCCCGAACTACGGTGTTTACCGCTTTAAGAAGGGATTTAACGGACAGGTGGTGGAATTTGCGGGAGAGTTTGATTATGTCTTCTCCAAGTCTTTCCTGAAGTTTGTGGATTTTGCGGAAAATATGATGCTCTGGATGAAAAAGATGTATAAAAAGTTTGGCACCAGCGGCAGAGAAGCTGCGAAAAAGCAGACAGAATCTTCATCCAACAGCCAGCAATAAAGTATAAAAAGGGAATCCCCAGTCACGACGACCGGGGATTCCCTTTTTGGGGTATCTATTTTTGGCAGAGTTTTCTGAAAAGCATCTTCCCAAAACGTTAGGCCAGTGCTTCCAGTACTTTTTCTACCCGTTTCAGCTCTTCCCGAACCTTGATATGCTGCGGACATTTCCGTTCGCAGTAACCACAATTGATGCAGTCCTTAGAAGTAGCGCCCGGTTTTCCGTTCTGTCCCTTCAGATATCTCTGATAAGTGCTCTTCGCGGCTTCATCCAGACCATAGACATTGTGATAGGTGTAGGACTGGAAGATTTGAGGAATATCAATTCCCTTTGGACATGGCTGGCAGTAGCGGCAGCCGGTGCAGTACAGCTCGGAAAATTTCTTGAGATTCTCCATCGCTTCTCCCACTTCTTTCCATTCTTCCTGGGACATGGGATTTTCATTAGAAGCGACGGCGGCGTTTTTATCTACCATGTCATAGGTTTCCATACCGGACAGCGCGCAGGAAACATTGGGGTTACCCAATACAAAGCGGAGAGCCAGCTCATAAGTAGCGATATTCTGTTTACCGGTCAGCTTGCTGTAAAGCTCTGCCGGTGCGGCGAGACGTCCTCCGCCTACCGGGCCCATAATGACAACGCCCAAACCCTTCTGCGCAGCATAAGCAATCATTTCTTCATTGCTGCGGTCTAACAGGTTATACTGAACCAACATGGTCTCCAGTTCCGGCGCTTTGTCAATGATGTACTTAATTACTTCCGGGTCGTCGTGGAAGGAGAAGGAAATATGGCGAATGAGTCCTTCTTCCTTGAGTTTTTTGGCCTCGGAAATTAGATCCAGCGCCATAATTTTTTCGTCAAATACTTTTTTGTTGATTCCCCAGAAATGATAGAAATCCACATACTCACAGTCGAGTTTTTTCAGGCTCTTCATAAACTGTGCGCGGTAGTCCTCTTTGCTCTTGATGTTGTCCATGGGACATTTTGTGGAGATCATCACGTTTCCCCGGACAGGCTTTAACGCTTTCCCCACAGCGATTTCACTGTTGGAATGGCAATAGAAAAACGCGGTGTCAAAATAGTTTACGCCCAACTCATAAGCATGACGCAGCATTGCGGTGGCTTTTTCCTGATCCACTTCCCAAACGCCGTCTTTTTCAATTTCTGGCAAACGCATGCAGCCGAATCCCAACGAAGAAATCATTTCTCCGGTATTTCCAAATTTACGGTAAATCATACCTGTCCCCTCCTCAAAAAGTTGAAAAAAACAAAAAAGTACTATAAATGATAAAATTATTATACTCTTTTTATTCAAAAATACAAGGGCGAGGAATGAAGAAAAATTGTCAAATTTGATACAAGTAAGAGAAGCATACACAGAAAACGGTTATCCCTCTCTTCCTTTTATTGCCGCCATTGATTGCTGTTTTACTATCCTAAACAGAAATTTAAATTCTAAAACCTAGCCGGTTCTAGACTCCCTTTTTGGGGACAGTTATCCCGAAGTGTTTTGCCGGGCGTTTCACCCCGGCACCCCGACTTCCTTTTGATCCACGTCAAAAGGA
>CALWNT010000139.1 GCA_944382885.1 uncultured Clostridia bacterium
TTTCTCTTTCATTTCCACGCCGCTTTCCTCCGTTCTCCCTTCGATTTTGACTTCTCGCCGCTCTGGCAAGAAACCATAGGCTTGCGCTTCTGTCCGCTGTATCGGTTTGAAAACAAGGGAACAGACACAGTCCTCCAATTTATTGTATCCATTATATCATCAAACGGAGAAATAGACAACTGATAGTTACAGAAAGTTTTCATTTATCACACTTTCGCCATAACTTTTATCCAGGAAAAACGTCCTCCAATTTTCAAGAGAGATTACTTCACCTCGGTGATGGAAATGTTTTCCTGAGCGACGCTCTGTTCTGACAACACGATATTTTTAATCTGGGCCGCCTGTTCAGGGGTGAGTCCGTCGGTCTTTACCACGACGTTGGCGCTGTCCCCATCAAGATAGACTACGCAGTTTTCAAATCCCTTGGCCTTAATCAGGCTTTCAATTTTATTCTCCGCGTTGATCTGTTTGGAAATCTCAGTGATTTTTTCCGTAGCCGCCGACACATCTTCCTCTGTTGCGTCTACATTTTCCAGCACGGATTTCACCGTCTCTACCGCCTCATCCCGGGATTTGGTTTTCTGCAGCTGGGCTTCTTCAAAATAATCGTCGCTGTCTACAGAACCATTGACCAGCTGGGCGTCTCCATAATTTTTCTGAGATTCCCCATCCTCTCCTCCTGAGGCTTCCGCCTGGCTTTCCTGATTGATGGTCTGAGTGATGGGAATATCGCCGTCCTTATTGGCGTAAAGATAGTTGACATAAATCGCTCCGCCTAAAATCACAATCAGGGCCGACAGGATGACCTGCTTTTTACCGATGATAAAATTTGCTTTCATAACACTCTTCCTCTCTGCTTTTGGTTTAATCTATCTCAGTACCTGGCGCATATTCTACAACTGCGACCTGGGTAGAACGAATGGAAAATAAGGCAGATACCGCTTCCGTCACCGATTTCTGTACGCTGATGTCGGACGCGCCCTCGCAGACAATCACGACGCCCTGCACCGTCGGTGGACGTCTGGTTTGTACCAGCGCCTGCTTGTTGCCATTCTCGTCCTCAATCAAAACGATTTCCTGCTCCAGCTCCTCCCGATGCTGGCCCTCTCCTCCCGACTGGGTGGATTGATCGGTATTTTTCCTGGTATCCGATTGGTATACCGTTTCCTCTCCGTTTTCCAAAGTCAGAAATACCGACACCTTTCCCACACCCTTGATATTCTCAACGGTCTTTTTCAGTTTATTCTCCAGCCTCTGCTCATATTCCTCCATCGTCACAACCGCGCTGAGCTCCTGCTGTGTATTGGATTCCTTCTTCTCTTTCTGGGGCAGGATGCTCAGAAGAAAAATAATTCCAATCAAAAGAAATCCGCAGACCAGTATGGCCTTCTGTTTCTTTTCATCCTCCATCATCCGGCTCCAAAAGGACTTGAAGCCCGGTTCTCTTTGCTTTTGTTCCATCCTATTTACCCTTCCTCAACGATGATATTTGGTTTGATCCCGGTTTCTTTCTGAAGATAAAAGGACAAGTCCCCTGCTGTGACATCCTGGTCTCCGTCCAGGTAGATGTCGCATTTGTTAATATCTATGTTATTTCCCTCGTCAATATGAATTGATACCTCTATTTCTTCCGCCTGGACCCCTTTGATTTCTAAAAGCAGTTCTATCTCATGGGCAATGTTGGCTTCCGCCAGATTCAGAAAGGCTTCTTCCGATTGTGCTTCCAGATTTTTCTGATTTTCCGTATCCAAGTTAGAAAGGCCGGAATCCGAAAAGGAAAACGCCACTTCTCCCTCTAGGACCGGCAGCACAAGACAACTTAAAAAGAACAGGGAAAGGGCGAACTTTAAGACCTTTTCCATGGACTTGCCGGGAATCAGCATCGAAAAAATCCCGGTGCCGATCAGCGTCATACACAAAGACAACGCATAATCTTTAATCAGTTCCATCCTTACGCCCCCTTCCCCAACACCATCATCAAAGCAATCGAGATAATCACCATCAGCCCGTAGCAAATCAAGACAGACTGCAGCAGATTCAGCACAAACCCCGCCGCCTCCAAAAGTCCAGATACCCGTTTCACCTCCAGAATATCGCTGACGATCCGGGCAATGCCCAAAGAAAGGTTCATCAGAAGAATGCTGATGATTCCCGGGAGAAAACAAATGAGCACCGAAAGGATTCCAAACGCGCCTACGGTGGATTTCATGACTCCGAAAGAGCTTTGAATCACCGAAAGGGAGTCGCTGATCGCCCCGCCAATCAGCGGCAGGAAAGAACCCGCCAGGTATTTTCCCGCCCGCAGCGTCACCGTATCGGCTGAGTCTGCCACAAAACTCTTCACGGTCAAAAGCCCTACAAACAGCGTCAAAAGAAATCCCATCGCCCAAAGAAGTACAGAGCGTATCCCTTTTGCCACGGAGTTCACCTGAATCTGGTCGGTGGCGGCTCCGGTGAGAGTCAGCGCCAGGTAAATACCGCACAGAGGAATCAAGAAGCTTGTGGAAAGATAACTCATCAGCTCCACCATGCCAAGCAGCATCCCCTGAGAAGTAAAAGCGGATAGAGGTTTCCCCGAAACGCTGACGATTCCAGCATAAACCGGGATAAATCCCAGCAGAAAATCGCTTACCTTTCCAATCAGCGCCATCGTATTCTGGATAACCTCAATCACCGGGGAAATCAGGATGCCGCTGATACAAAGAACAGATACCACGCTGAAAATCCCATGAAAGCTCTTATCCTGAAAGCTTTCTCCGAACACGCCAAGCAGAGCCGAAAGAAGAATTACCCCCACCGCCGAAGCCAAAATTTTTAACGGCATTGCCGCCTGATCCACAATTCCGTCCCAAACTGCGCTGAAAAATGCGCTGGGTTTCAGATTCAAAATGGCGTCGCTGTCTACCCCGTTTACCTGATTGTCCTTTAAAAAATCCTGTGTTTCCTCCGGCAGGAGGTCGAAAAGCCCTTCCGCCCCGCTGGCCTCCCACAGTTCTTCTTCCCCAAAATCCTGATCTTGCTCCCGAGCGGTTTCTTCTCCCCAAACCAACGCCGGAGAGAGCAGCAGAATCAAACTGCTTGCCGTCAGAAACAGCAAAAGCCGTTTTATATAGTCTTTGCAAGTCCATCTGGTTGATTTCATTTTTCTTTTCTCCATCCTGGCCGGCATGATAACCGGCATTCTGATCGGGTATTCCCGTTCTTTGACCGATTTTCTGTCTTTTCGTTAAAGACGGATCAGCCGGATTGCGGCAGACGCGAGATTTTGAAACAAAGGCAGGGAAATCAGCAGTACCGCCGCCTTCCCTGCAAATTCCACTTTCCCTGCAATCGAAGCCTGTCCGGCATCCTTACAGCTGTCCGAGGCTAATTGAACAAGATAGCAGATCCCCAAGGCTTTCAGCAGGGATTTGGTATAAATTCCCCCTACAGAGGACAAGGACAGCAGTTCGTTTAAAGAAGAAAATACCGGAGACAGTTGTTGTATCACGGTCAAAAAAATCAAAACAGAACAGGCCAGCGCGGCCAACATGGCATATTCCGGCTTGTACTGTTTTAACAGCACATATAACACCGTGCCCGTCAGGGCAATTCCGATAATCGGCAATAGCTGCATCAATGTATCCCTCACCATAAGCCAAAAATACTTTGTATCGCATCAAACAAATCTCTGATTTCATAAATGATCATCATCAGCACCACAATCAGCCCTGCCAATGTGGTCATCATTGCCTGTTCTTCTCTGCCGGAACGTATTAAAAGCTGGTTCAGAACGGCCACGATAATTCCAATGGCTGCAATCTGAAAAATTAAGTTGATCTCCACGTTTTTTCTTCCTTCCTCCGGTGATTCCTTTTTCCCATTTCTCAAAGCCCTACAGTAACAGTACCGCAAGGCCGATCCCGCCTAAAATCCCCAAAGAGCGGTAGAGTCCTCCTTTTTCATCCCGCATCCGTTTCGCAGCTTCTATCGCTTGATTTAACAGCTGTTCGATCAATTCAATCCCTCCCATCTGTGACTTCCGATCGCTTTTTCCAATGACATCCGAAAACATTCCAATAATTCTTAAGTCCCCCCCGCTGAGATAGGACCTTCTCTTTTCCCGGCAGAGGCTTTGCTCCCAAGCCTTTGGGAAGGGCTGTCCCTCCTCCATCAGCTTAAAGGCCAGGGGTAAAAATCCCAGATGAGAAAGTCCTTCCTCCACACTGAGCTTTCGAATCAGTTCCCTGGTATCGGTATTTTCATACATGAGATAGGTTTTTGCTTTTCTGCATAACAAAATCGCTTCTTCCAGCTCCGTTACCCGAAGACTGAGCTTTCTGCTCTGAAAGATTCCGGCAAAACTGCACAAGATCACCGCTAGAATCCCTCCGGCCAGATTCAGCATCCTGACTCCCCCATCCAAATAGTTTCCGCTTCACCAGCAGTTCCTTAGCCGAAATGACTTCCCGGATTTTTCCAGGAGCTCCTCCGGCTTTTTCTAATAGGATCACCTTCTCAAAAACCCCCGCGGAAAGGAGCTTTTCCACAGGCTTTTTTAAAAACAGTTCCTCAAGAGATTCCCCGTGGACAGTCGCCGCGGTTTTTACCCCAGACGCCATACATTGAAGCAGCACATCTGTCTCTTCTTCTGATCCCAGTTCATCGCAGGCCACAAATTCAGGAGAGCCGGTGCGGATTGCCATTTCCATTCCCCGGGCTTTGGGACAGAGATAATATACATCCGTGGAAACTCCCAAGTGGTTTTCGATTCTTCCATGAAAGGCGGCGGACAGCTCTCCCCGCTCATCGATGACTGCGGTTTTGGTCATCGGGCACCGCACTCCATCGGAAATCTGCCGCACAAAATCCCGCAGGATGGTAGTTTTTCCCGTAGACGGCGCTCCCACCAACAGAAAAGAACAGACTTGTCCTTCCCCAAAGGCTTCAAAAATTCCATCCGCTGCGCCGAATACCTCCCTGGCGATTCGGATATTGACAGAGGTAATATCCTTGAATCCATAAATTTTTTGATTTTCTGTCAAAAAGGTGCCGCACACCCCCACCCGATGTCCACCCGGAATGGTCAGAAAGCCGTTTTTCAATTCCTCTTCATAACTATGTACCGAATAGTCGCACAATGCTTCATAAATCCTTTTCAGCTCTTCCCCGCTTACCACAAAATCCGCTTCACAAGCCCTTCGGCAGACTTGTCCCCGCTTGAGGAGAATCAGGTTTTCCTTCCCCGTCACCAGCATCACAGGCTGTCCCGAACGAATGCGGATTTCCTGAAGGTTGAAGCGCACAAAATTCGGCAGATACCGGAACGTTTCCTGAAGCTCCTTGGGAAAATAGGGGAGTAGCTGCTCTAAAAAGTTTGTCCTTTCCATTCCTCTTTCACTTCCTTCTCACGTTTTTACCCATTTTATGAGCACAGAAGGGAAAATAGAACCGGTGAAAATTTTTCTTGACAGATGTCTTAAAGGGGTATATACTTTTAGTAGATTAAATCGCTGATACAAAAGAGGATGCGATATTCTAAATCATACGGGGTACTGTCATGAATCAGTTCAAAAACGCAAACGTATTTTACTTTTTCTTTCACTTTTGCCTAAGCTTTTTTAGAAGCTTCGGTTATTTTGTGATGGAAAAAAAGAATACTTTGCCAATTTAAACGAATTTGATAGAACTGGGTTTTAAATCTTATTTGTAAATCAAAGGTCTATTGCTTTAATTGGTAGAAGCAATAGACCTTTTTTATTTGGTTTCGGCGGATGGCCGGAACAGAAGAAAGGAAGAAGAATATGATTATCATTCTGAAAGACAAACGTAAGGAAGAAGACGTACAGGATTTATACGATTATCTCGGGCAGTACAAGGTGGACATCAAACCCATCGAAGGTACGCAAAGCACGATTCTGGGCTTGGTGGGAGATACCACCAAAATCGACATGACCGACATCCTCGCAAAAGAGGTTGTGGCCGATGTGAAACGGGTTTCCGAGCCGTATAAAGCCGCCAACCGCAAATTTCATCCAGACGATACCATTGTCGAGGTGGGCGGAAGAAAGATCGGCGGCAAACATTTTAAAGTGATCGCAGGCCCCTGCTCAGTGGAAAGCGAAGAACAGGTGATCGAGGTGGCGAAGGCCGTCAAAGCAAGCGGAGCCGCATTCCTGCGGGGCGGCGCCTTCAAACCCCGTACCTCCCCCTATTCTTTCCAGGGACTGCACGCCGAAGGACTGGAGCTTTTATTAAAAGCAAAAGCGGCAACCGGACTCCCCATTGTCACAGAAATCATGAGCCTTGCCCATCTGGATCTGTTCAGCGATGTGGATATTATTCAGGTAGGGGCCAGAAATATGCAGAACTTTGAATTGCTCAAAGAACTGGGTCATTCCAAAAAACCGATTCTGTTAAAACGCGGCCTTGCCAACACCATCGAGGAATTTTTGATGAGCGCGGAATACATTATGGCGGGAGGAAACGAAAACGTCATCCTCTGCGAACGGGGAATCAGAACCTTTGAGACCATGACCAGAAATACGCTGGATATCTCCGCCATTCCGGTGCTGAAACATTACTCCCACCTGCCTGTAATCGTAGACCCAAGCCACGCCACCGGCATTCCGTGGCTGGTAGAGCCTCTGTCTCAGGCCGCCATCGCCGCCGGAGCGGACGGATTGATGATCGAAGTACACAACAACCCCAAAGCCGCCCTCTGCGACGGAGCGCAGTCTCTGACTCCCGCTCAGTTTGACGACGTGATGCAGAAGGTGAAAAAACTCACCGCTGTTTTTGACCGGGAACTGTAAAAAACGAAAGTCTCTCGGCAGTTGATAGGTAAGTCAAAGCGCCGATACAGAACCAATCTCTGTTCCTCTATTTTTACCGCTTTTACAGAAAGAAGGATGATTGTGCATACATTGACCATACAAACCAAGCCGGCCTACCCGGTTTATATCGGAAGCGACCTGATCCGGAACACCGGAAGCCTGGTTCAGAATCTGGGTGATTTTGAACGGGTTTGCGTCGTGACAGACGATAACGTGGAAAAGCTCTATCTGCAAACTGTGCTCGATTCCTTTGGGGAAAAGGTCCAAACGGCGAGCATTGTAATCCCCCACGGAGAGCAATCCAAATGCCTTGCTTCTCTCGGCAAGCTCTATGACTTTTTTTCGGAGCAAAAAATGACCCGTTCTGACCTGATCATCGCACTGGGAGGAGGCGTTGTGGGAGATCTTACCGGATTTGCCGCATCCTCCTTTTTGCGGGGAGTCAAATATGTACAGATTCCTACTACCCTTCTGGCACAGGTTGATTCCTCAGTCGGCGGAAAAACCGCTATCGATATTCCAGCGGGAAAAAATTTAGTGGGAAGTTTTTATCAGCCCTCTGCTGTGCTCTGCGATATTGACACGCTTTCCACCCTTTCGGACACGATCTTCAGCGACGGCTGTGCGGAAATCATCAAATATGCCTGTATCTATGACGCTTCCCTGTTTGACCTCATTTATCAGATTCATGACCGGGATATTTTGGAAAAAATCATTACCCGCTGTCTGGAGATCAAGGCCGAGGTGGTAGCAGAGGACGAAAAGGACACAGGGCTTCGGATGATCTTAAACTTTGGACATACTTTGGGTCACGCTGTGGAGAAAAAGTACCATTTTTCCACCTATACCCACGGCCAGGGCGTCGCCATCGGGATGGTAAAAATCACTAAACTTAGCGAAAAAGCGGGTCTGACCGCTCCCGGCACTGTAAAGAAGATCGCAGAGCTCTGCCAAGCGATGAAACTTCCCATTGACTGTGAGATCTCCAACGAAGAGCTCTTTGACATCTGCTGTTTGGATAAAAAGAATCTTCATCATATGATCCACCTGATCCTCTTAAAGGAGATCGGCAGCTGCTTTATCCACAAACTGTCCCGGGAAGAGTTCAGCGATTTTCTAAATCAATAAGGAGGACCTGCCTTGGATTTACTGATTCATCCTCAAACACTCAAGGGGGAAATCAAAGTCCCCGCCTCCAAAAGCATCATGCACCGGGCATTGATCTGCGCCGCACTGGCAAAAGGGCGTTCCCTGATCCGCAACACCTATATTTCGGAAGATATTACCGCTACGATGGATTGTCTTCAAAAACTCGGCGCTTCCTTTACCGTCAGCGGGGACTGCATCGCCGTAGACGGAATCTCCAGCCTTCCGGAGGAAGCATCTTTAGACTGCGGCGAATCCGGCTCCACGATCCGTTTTCTGATTCCTCTAGCGGCGGCATTGGGGGTCAGCACCACCTTTACCGGGCACGGAAAACTCATCTCCCGCCCCCTCCATTTATATCGGGACGCTTTCGCGGAAAAAGGAATTGAGTTCCGCTATAACGGCATGCTGCCCGCCTCGATAGAGGGGCAGCTCCGTCCGGGAAACTATGAAATTCCAGGAAATGTCAGCTCTCAGTTTATCACTGGGCTTTTATTCTCCCTTCCCCTTCTGGATGGAGACAGTACGATTACCGTTCTCCCACCCTTTGAATCCAAAAGTTATGTGGGAATCACCGTTTCCTGCTTAAAACAGTTTGGAATTTCTGTCACGGAATCTGACAGCACCTATTATATCAAGGGAAATCAGTGTTACACCGCCTGTGATTATGCGGTGGAAAGCGATTATTCTCAGGCGGCCTTTTTTCTCACGGCAAACTGCCTGGGGAGCGAGCTTTCCCTCTTTTCCTTTACACCGGATTCCATTCAGGGCGACAGTAAAATCCTTTCCATCCTAGCTCAGTCGGGGACAGAAGCGCTCTTTCAGGAGGGCAAGCTTCGAAATCAGATCCGAAGCAGAAAGGCCTTTTCCATCGACGCTTCCGATATTCCCGATCTGGTGCCGATCCTTTCTGTACTGGCCTGCTTCTGCGAAGGAACTACCAAAATCTCGCGGGTGGAACGTCTCAGAATCAAGGAAAGCGACCGCATCGCCTCTACTATGGAGATGATCCATGCTTTAGGCGGCAGGATCTCCTATGAACATGATTGTCTGCTGATTCCCGGCAATCAACAGTTTTCCGGCGGTACGGTAGATTGCTGCAACGATCACAGGATCGCAATGGCAGCGGCTGTCGCAAGCACGGTATGCGCCGGGGATGTGGTCTTAAAAGGAGCCCAGTGCGTCAAAAAATCTTACCCTACCTTTTTTGAAGAATTCACACGATTAGGAGGAAACTGCCATGTCATCCATGTGGAATAACGGTATCCAGATTTCTGTTTTCGGTGAGTCCCATTCCGCCGGAATCGGCGTGGTGCTGGATCATCTCCCGGCCGGGAAAAAGATCGACCTCGATGAAGTGCAGGCCTTTTTAAAACGGCGGCAGGCAAAGTCCGACGGCACCACTACCTCCCGGATCGAACCGGATATTCCGAAGATTATTTCCGGCCTGTATGACGGCAAAACCACCGGAACCCCTTTGGCAATGGTGATTGAAAACACCAACACCCGTTCTCAGGATTATAAAAACCTCAAAGCCTCTATGCGTCCGGGACACGCGGATTATACCGGCTATCTGCGGTATCACGGACAGAACGACATCCGGGGCGGAGGACATTTTTCCGGCCGTCTCACCGCCTGTTTGGTCATGGCCGGGGCGATCTGCGGACAGATTCTGGAGGAAAAAGGAATCTATACCGGAGCCCACCTGCTTTCAGTAGGAGCGTTAAAAGGGCAAAAACTCGATACCGTAACCCTTACCAAAGAAGAGGTCTTATCTTTGCGAAAACTTCCCTTCCCGGTAAGAGATCCTCAGCTGCGGGAAGAGATTATCAAAAAAATCAATGACGTCCGTATAAGCCAGAATTCCATCGGCGGTATGATCGAGTGCGTTTGTGTTGGGATGCCGGCTGGGGTAGGTTCCCCCATGCTCAACAGCCTGGAGAGTATTCTCTCAAGCCTGATCTTCTCTGTTCCCGGGGTCAAAGGGCTGGAATTTGGCAAAGGCTTTGAGGTCGCTTCTATGCTGGGAAGCGAAAACAATGATCCCTTCTATTATGACGAAAATCAGAAAGTCAGAACCAAAACCAATCATCATGGCGGCATTTTGGGAGGGATTTCCTCTGGCATGCCTATTGATTTCCGGGTAGCAATGAAGCCAACGCCTTCTATTTCCCTGGCTCAGGACACAATAGACGTAGAGCAAAAAGAAAATACCACCCTGAACATCGTAGGCCGCCACGATCCCTGTATTGCGGTGCGGGCAGTTCCTGTGGTGGAAGCCTGCTGTAATATTGGACTGTTGTCTGCAATGGTGGATCAATTCGGCGTGGAGCTTTAAGCTCAGCGATTGTTTATCAAGTGAAATTCCCCAGAGGCAAAAATTTGCCTCTGGGGAATTTTTGGTTGTTTTCAGAGGGGTAAGCGGTTCTTTTAGGATAAAACAGAAATTTAACTTGCAGAACCAAGCTGGTTCTGCACTCCTGTTTGTCGGGGTTCCGCCCCCCGACACGACGGGTTCCTTTGGTACACGCCAAAGGAACCAAAACATGCCCCTTGTCGGGGAGGCTGTACGGGTCTATGAAGTATTCTTCTAACCATGCGAAGAAGGAAAAATTTAGTTTATCCCTCGGGCTGACGGATATTTTGGCTGAAACTAACATTTTCCGTTGTACTCTGTTAGGAGCCAACTTTTTAGACCCACTCCAAACCTTCACGGCGTTTGAGTGAAGCTCTTTTGTCTACTTTTGAGCAACTCAACTTCGTTGACTAGCAAAAGTAGGCCGCGTGCGGGGCGGCTCCCCGCATAGCTTTTTTTCTCCGAAAGAAAGTGATAGTGAAAAATTGTTTTAACCTGGAACGTTAAATTTCCATTTACTATCAAAAATAATTTAAAAATCTCATTAGAAATATATTGACAATATTGTATATAATACAGTATAATAATCGTGAAGAGGTGATAAAAGTGGGAGAAGAAAAAGATTTAATTGCGAGTCTTACTTTAGAACTTCGGCGAGGAACTCTCATCTTAAGTGTATTAAGTCAGCTTCATCAGCCAAAATACGGCTATTCTTTGGTGCAAAGCCTGGAAGAAAAGGGCGTTGTTATTGATCCCAGTACGCTTTATCCCCTGTTGAGAAGGCTGGAAAAGCAAGGGCTTCTGATCAGCCAATGGGACATCGGAGAATCAAAGCCGAGAAAATACTATCATCGTACCCCTTTCGGCGATCAAGTTTACACAAAGCTAAAAGCGCAATGGCTTTCTATGACTTCCGATATGGAAAAGCTTTTGCGGGAGGAGGAATAACTGTATGAATCCACAAGAACTTATGGAACGCTATCTTTATGAGGTAACCCGGCGGGTTCCCCGCTCCCAGCGGAAAGAAATCGAAATGGAGCTTCGGGAGCTGATCGGCGATATGCAGGAGGCCAACGAAACGAAATCTGTAGAAGAACTCCTTTTGGAATTAGGCGACCCAAAAGAGTTTGCGAAAAAATATCGGGATGAAAAACAATATCTGATTGGCCCGGATTATTATGAGGATTATTCTTTTATCTTAAAAATCGTCCTGATCTCCATCTGGATCTCCGTGCTGGTTTCCGCTCTGGTAAACCATATTTTTCTTTCAGAGGCTGCGATTACCGCGGCAGATTACGCCAAAGAATTTTTCAAAGGCTTCTTCCGAGATCTGATCTCCAATCTGATCACCGGCTCTCTTGGCGGATTTGGAGCCGTGACCCTGATCTTCGCGATAATGGAACGCAACCACATCCGCTTTGAGCAAAGAGAAAGAAAAGGCGTTGCTATCGATTCCATATGGCATCCCAGCACCCTTCCCCCAGTTCCCTCCGATAAAGGGATAATCAAAAGAAGCGAAACCGCTGTGGGAATTATCTTTATCCTGATTTTCTGTTCCCTTCTGATCGCCGCTCCGGAGCTTTTTGGATACTATTCCAAAGAGGGGGAACATATCACCAGTATCTGCATTTTCAATCTTGATCAGTGGGGAAAAATCCTGCCTGTCATCCTTCTCAGTATGGGAATTGGCCTGATCGATGAAATCATCCGTCTGGTAATTGGGCGATACTGTAACGCGGTAGCCATCTCAAACTTAATTGCAAACTGCGCTATGATCCTTCTCAGCGTCGTAGCATTGAAAGTGCTTCCCATTTGGAATCCCTCTTTTGTTTCCGAGCTGGAGATTGCGCTAAACCGCAAAGTAACCTCTCAAACAGATTTGCTCTATTATTGGAATACCGACATCTTTTCCAATATCATTCTAACCATCCTGATTGTCATTTCCCTGGCGGAGATGGGCGTCACACTCTACAAAACAATCCGCTACGGACAAAAAGCTACAGTCTAGTAACCTGCAAATAAGCTTGTTTATTACCAAATATCCAGAAATGTTACTAGACACCCAGCCCCATCATTCGATATAATAATAGAAAAACCGAGGAAAATTGTCCTTCCCCGGTTTTTACTATTATTTCCTATGCCGGTGCAAAAATCCGGTAATCTATTTTGCAGATTTTTAAAGGAGAGAGAGAAATGAAAAATAAAAAAGCCGTCATCGGTGTTATCGCACTGCTGGTTGTTGTCCTTCTGCTGTTGGGCGCCTATTTTATCTGGAAGCCCAAAGGTAAGGAAGGAGAAAAGACGATTTCTGTTGAAGTAATTGCCAACGACGAGACTGTCAATGAATATACCATCAAAACCGAAGAAAAATTCCTTCGGGAAGCCTTGGAAGAAGAAAACCTGATTCAAGGGAAAGAGGATCAATACGGCTTATTTATTCAGACGGTAGACGGCATCACTGCTGATGACGCCAATCAGGAATGGTGGTGTATTACCAAGGGCGGCGAACAGGTAACTACCGGTGTGGATTCTACCCCTATTGAGGACGGAGATTCCTTTGAGTTAACGCTCAAGGTTGGATATTGATGAAACTCAGGGAGCTGATTATCGCGGCGTTTTTTGCCGCAATCCTTTATCTGCAGCAGGTGGTGCTTTCGGGGCTTCCGAACATCCATCTCTGTGCGGTACTAATTATTCTCTATGCCATTTATTTCCCTCGATTGGTGCTTCCTTCGGTATTTGTGTTTGTCCTCTTAGAAGGCGTCACTTACGGGTTTGGCCTCTGGTGGATTAACTACCTTTATATCTGGCCTCTGCTGGCGATTATCTGCCTGCTCTGCCGCAAAAACCGCTCCGTCCTTTTCTGGATAATTCTCGGAGGCTTTTACGGTTTGGCCTTCGGCGCGTTATGCAGCTTGCCTTATTTCTTCATCGGCGGCCCTTCTATGGCGTTGAGCTACTGGCTCTCCGGAATCCCCTTTGATGTGGTTCACTGTATCGGAAATGTTTGTGTGATCGCGTTATTCTGGAAACCTTTGGGAAAACTGTTTACCCGCTTACAGGGATATGTCCAGCGAGGATAATTTTTTAAAAACAGAAAAGACCTGACACATTACCGTGTCAGGTCTTTTCTATTCTATAGAGATGAGAAGCCAGCCGTACTACAGCACAAACTGTTCGATCGCAGCGGCCACGCCGTCCTCCTCATTGGACAGGGTGATGTAATCCGCGATTTTTTTCACCCCGTCTATCGCGTTTTCCATTGCCACTGCAAACCCGGCAAATTCCAGCATTTGATAGTCGTTGTTGTTGTCTCCCGCCGCCATCACTTCTTCTCTTTTGATCTGAAGATAAGCGCAGAGTTCTTCCAACGCCTTTCCCTTATGGGCGGCCGGATGATTCAGTTCCAGGTTATTAGCAGTAGAGGAGGTAATCAAAATCGGGAACTCTTTTAAAATCCCATAGGCTTTTTGATGCTTCTGTGTCTCAGTATCGGGCAGAAAAATTTTTTCCACTGGATGGGTTTTAATAAATTCTCTCATATTTTCTACCCGCTGGACTGGTTTGTCTCCGTGGATGACAAACCGCAGATGCCAGTCGGAAAGGGGAAAATCCTTTAAGTGATCCAGCCTTGTCCCCTCTGCGTAAGAATTTCCGCCGGAATAAACCTCATAATACATATGTAACGGCTCGATAGCATCCAATAACTCGGTTGTCAGCTTGGCATCTAAATAATTGGCAGCAATCACCTTGTCCTCCCACAAATCCCAGACAGAAGCACCGTTTGAAGTCACCGCATACCGCCATCCCGGCAGATCCATAATCGCCTTGGGAATATAGTTTTTCATTCTTCCGGTAGTCGGGACAAAGGTAACCCCCTTTTCCATCGCCGCAGTCAATGCCTCCGCCGTCCTGGGCGAAAGTGTACCGTTATTTCTCAGCGCAGTACCATCCATATCCAGCGCAATCAGTTTAATCTCCACTCATATTCCCCCATTATTCCACACCGTATCGAAAAAGGGCACTTTCTATAGAAAGCACCCCTTTTGATTATTTGTGATAAATTTTGATTTTCTCCGGATCCTCTACGCCCTCTACACCGACTACTACACGGATAATAGACGGATCAGAAGGAACCTTGAACATCAGCTCAGACAAAATTCCTTCCATGATCCCGCGCAGCCCTCTCGCACCGGTTTTGCGCTCAATCGCCCGTTTCGCAACCGCCTTCAGCGCTTCCGGCTGAAATTCCAGCGAAACTCCATCCATCTGGAACAGCGCCTCATACTGTTTTATGAGAGAGTTTTTCGGTTCGGTTAAAATACGCACCAGAGAATCTTCGTCCAGATCCTCCAAAGCAGTAATCACCGGCAAACGTCCAACCAGTTCCGGAATCAAACCGTACTTCACCAGGTCATGGGGAATGACCCGTTTCATCAGATCCTTATCCTTTACATTCTTCTTCGAATGCACCTCTCCGCCAAAGCCGAGAGAGGAAGAATTGTTCCGCTTGTCTACGATCTTTTCAATGCCGTCAAAAGCACCGCCGCAGATAAAGAGAATATTCTTGGTATCGATTTGAATGCATTCCTGATTCGGATGCTTTCTTCCACCCTGAGGAGGAACATTGGATACCGTTCCCTCCACGATCTTCAAAAGCGCCTGCTGAACGCCTTCGCCGCTGACATCCCTGGTGATAGAAGTATTTTCCGATTTCCTGGTGATTTTATCAATTTCATCGATATAAATGATCCCGTGCTCCGCCGCTTCTACATCAAAATCAGCAGCCTGCAAAAGCCTTACCAGCACGTTTTCCACGTCGTCCCCCACATAACCCGCTTCTGTCAAAGTTGTGGCGTCCGCAATGGCAAAGGGGACGTCCAAGATTTTCGCCAGCGTCTGAGCCAAAAAGGTTTTTCCTACCCCAGTAGGTCCCAATAAAAGCACGTTGCTCTTTTGGAGATCTACATCCAGCTCTTCGGTATGGCGGATTCGTTTATAATGGTTATAAACAGCTACAGACAGCGTTACCTTTGCTTCCTCCTGTCCGATTACATATTCGTCCAGAACCGCTTTGATCTCCGCCGGCTTCAATAGAGGCGTTTCCCCAGCCTCTTTAGAACTGTTTTTCTTTTTGGTTTTGGTTTGAGGTTCCTCATCCTCGTCATGCAGCATCTGATAGCAAAGATTCACGCACTCGTCACAGATAAACGCCGTACTTCCATACAGCAGACGATCTACCATGTATTCGCTTTTGCCGCAGAAGCTGCACTTTGGAACGGATTTATCTCCGTAATTTGGCATCCACTTACACCTGTCCTATCGTCTTGCTATTACTTTGTCAATCAAACCGTACTGCGCCGCTTCTTCCGCAGACATAAAGTTATCTCTGTCGGTATCTCTTTCAATGACTTCCAACGGCTGTCCGGTTGCTTCAGAAAGCAAAGTGTTTAATTTTTTCTTCGTTTTCAGCAGCCACTGGGTATGGATTTCAATGTCAGACGCCTGACCCTGTACTCCACCTAAAGGCTGATGAATCATAATTTCACTGTTTGGCAGCGCAAAACGTTTGCCTTTCGCACCGGCGCTGAGCAAAAATGCGCCCATAGAAGCCGCCAAACCCATACAAATGGTAGACACGTCGCATTTAATGTACTGCATGGTGTCATAAATTGCCATGCCGGCTGTTACAGAACCGCCCGGAGAATTGATATAAAGGCTGATATCCTTATCCGGGTCCTGTCCTTCCAAATAAAGAAGCTGTGCCACTACCAGGCTTGCAGTTGTGTCATTCACTTCATCGCAAAGCATAATAATTCTGTCATTCAGCAAGCGGGAATAGATATCATAAGAACGTTCTCCCCGGCTTGTTTGTTCCACTACATATGGTACTAATGCCATTACATGTCATCCTTTCTTCATTAAGCCTACGCCGAATTTCATCAGCGTGCCTTTTCGCTTTATCATGATTAGTATAAATAGCCTGCCTGAGAAAATTCAGACAGGCTAAATATCGATCATGTCAACTTTCCACCGAATGCAGGAACAAAATTCCAACTTATTTTGTTGTAATTTTCGCAGAATCCTTAATCAAGTCAATTGCCTTGTTGACAGCCAAATCCTTTGTAAATTCTGCCGCCGGAACAAAGCCTTTGATCTTCTCTACGTCCATCTGATAAGCATCGGCTAATTTCTTGTATTCTTCTTCGATCGCCGCGTCATCGACAGTGATGTTTTCCAACGCAACGATCTTTTCCAAAGCGAGACGAATTTTTACCTGTTTTTCAGCCTGTTCTCTGAAGGTTTTGCGGAAAGAATCCATTTCCATACCGGTGTACTGGAGATAGGTTTCTAAGTTCAGCCCCTGAGACTGGAGACGATAACCGAAATCCTGCACCATATCGTCCACTCTCGCTTCATACATTTCTTCCGGAATTTCTCCGGTCATGTTGGCGATTACAGCGTCGATCAGTTTATTTTCCACTTCATCGTTAGCGGCTTTTTCATTGGCTTCCTGTGCTTTTGCCTTCAGGTCGGCCTTCAACTCGTCCAGAGTATCGAATTCGCTTGCGTCTTTAGCAAATTCATCGTCCAGTTCCGGCAGTTCTTTCACTTTGATTTCATGAATTTTACATTTGAATACAGCCGGTTTTCCTTTGAGTTCTTCCGCATGATATTCTTCTGGGAAAGTAACGTTTACGTCAAATTCTTCGTCGATTTTCTTTCCTACAATCTGATCTTCAAATCCAGGAATAAACTGGCCGGAGCCCAATACCAAAGAGAATTTTTCCGCTTTGCCGCCTTCAAAAGGAACGCCGTCTACAAAGCCTTCAAAATCGAATACGACAGTATCACCGTTTTCAGCAGCTCTGTCTTCGATGTCTACCATTCTAGCATTTTTTTCCTGCATGGCGTGTAACTTTGTGTCGACATCTTCATCCGTTACTTCTTTTACTTCTTTTTCAACTTCAATGCCTTTATAATCTTTTACTTCTACTTCCGGTTTTGTAACACAGGTAGCCTTAAAAGTGAAGCCTTCTTCCTTGGAAACAGACTCAATTTCCAATTCCGGACGAGCAACTACTTCCAGTTTGGATTCTTCGATGGCTTCCTGCAAAGCAGCCGGATACAAATCGTTGATGGCATCTTCAAAGAATACGCCTTCCCCATATAATTTTTCAATCATTTTTCTGGGTGCTTTTCCTTTTCTGAAGCCCTGTACATCTATTTTTTTCACGTTTCTGCGGTAAACTTTTTCAATAGCTTCATCAAATTTGTCAGCATCTACTTTTACGGTCAACTCATATTTATTGGTTGCCACATTTTTGGTTTCTACTAAACTCATGATACTTCCTCCAAGTTGATATTTCTATACCAGGAAAACCTAGTATGGCATCTGTTTGATTATACCATAACAGAGCCGGAAACTCCATATTTTTTTTCAGTTTTTTACAATTTGTTAATTTTACACGAAAAAAGGGGATATTTCTGATAAATTAGCCTACGCTGTGAATGGAGCTATCCCCTTTTAAAGGATCTTCAACGGTGTAAACTGCAGAAAATCGCAGGACACCAGCCGAAAATCAATCCCGTTTCGCTCCCCGTTAATGGCGTATTGACAGCTCCTGCCGTGGAGATGGCCGTAAAAGCAACGCTTTACTCCATATTCAATCAGCACGTCCAAGATTTCATAGCATTCGTTGCTGCCGTAGATCGGCGGATAGTGGAGAAAAACGATTGGTTCTTTCCCCGTTTTCTTCCCATCCTCCAAGGACATCCGCAGCCGTCCGGCTTCCCGTCTCAATATCTTTTTGTCCACCGCTTCCCCCTGCTCATTGATCCAGCCCCGGGTTCCGCAGAGCACATAGTCTCCGTATTCATAAGAATTGTTAAATAAAATCTTAATGCTGTCAAAGCCGTTTTGCGCAAGGTACTGTTCCACCTTACTCTTCGTGGAAAACCACAGATCGTGATTCCCTTTCAGGATAATCTTGGTGCCGGGAAGCCGATGAAGAAAAGAAAAATCCTCATAAATTTCAGAAAGCTTCATCGCCCAAGAAATATCTCCCGGAACTACCACTGTATCCTCCGGTTCTACCAGATAGCTCCAGGTTTTCTCAATCAACGCGACATAATTATCCCAGCCTTTAAAAATATCCATCGGCTTATCTGTTCCCAAAGAAAGATGTAAATCTGCCAGTGTGTATAAACTCATTTGATCCCTGCCTTTGTCTCTATTTTTTATCGTCAGAAATTCCCATTACATAACCGCCGCTTTTCTGCCGAAACTAACCTTGGCACGGAAATATACCCCGTGTCAACATTCACTTGCTCCTGTTTCATACTAATTCTATCTGTCTTTCAAAAAGCAATCCCTTGAAAAGCCAACGAAACCAAGCTCATTAAACTCAAGAAAGAAGGAACCAACATGTCTACAAAAGGCGCGAATAAAGACTGCATCTGCCATATCCGCTGCGACGTGGAAAATTGCATCCACAACAATCACAAATGCGGCTGTACCGCTCAGGAAATTAAAGTGGGCCCCACTTTTGCGACAACCTGCAGCGACACTGTCTGCCAAACTTTTGAAGAACAGAAAAAGCAGTAACAGTTTCTTTTGACAGGAAAACCTGCTATTAACTGCCACGGACGATTCCGGAATATGCGAAAGCATATTCCGGAATTTTCTTTCCTATGGAAACGGTCAAATCGACAGGGCCGAGAAGCTCTCGCCCTGTCGATTCCTTTAGTCTAAATGAAGCATCTGCAAAACAGTATCTTCCATTTCTTCTTTTGTAATAGAAGAAGAGAAGCGAATTTCCTTCTCCTTTAATTCCGCCAGCGCCTTTGGAATTTCCAAGTGGGATAATTCATATAACTTGTCGAGCTGAGCGTAATCATCCTCCGGCACTTCCCCACAGATGGCATCCAGCACGCTGTTGGCAAATTTATACGGGCTTGCCGTAGAGGCAATGATCATTTTTGCCTGATCCCCGGTCTTTTCCCGATAGTCCATCGCCGCTTTTACCGCTACCGCAGTGTGGGTGTCGCATACATAAGAATACCGGTCAAAAATCTGTTTGATGGTCGCTTTCGTCTCCTGATCGTCACAGCAGGCCGCATAGAACTCTTCATCCAGCTTAGCTTTTACTCCACTGTCAACGGTATAGGTCCCGGTTTCATTTAATGCCTTAAACCACTCAGCGATTTTTGCGTCATCTTTTCCGCACATATCATAAAGCAAGCGCTCCAGATTGGAGGAAATCAAAATATCCATAGATGGGGAGATAGTGGTGTGGAAATCCCGCACACGATTGTAGGTACCAGTCTGGATAAATTCTGTCAAAACGTTGTTGGCATTCGACGCGCAGATCAGTTTGCCTACAGGCAGGCCCATTTTTTTGGCGTAATACGCCGCCAAAATGTTGCCGAAATTCCCGGTGGGAACCACGACGTTTACTGTTTCGCCCATTTTGATCTGCTGCTCTTTAACCAGCTGGCAGTAGGTAGACACATAATAAACGATCTGCGGAAGCAGCCGTCCCCAGTTAATGGAGTTTGCAGAAGAGAACATCATGTTGTGATCCGCAAGTTTTTTTACTACCGCAGGATCGGTAAAGATCTTCTTCACGCCGGTCTGAGCGTCGTCAAAGTTCCCCTTGATGGCGCAGACAGCGACATTGTTCCCTTCCTGAGTAGTCATCTGGCGTTTCTGCATCGCGGACACGCCGTCTTCCGGATAAAATACCAGCATTCTGGTACCCGGAACATCCTTAAAGCCCTCCAGAGCCGCTTTACCGGTATCGCCGCTGGTGGCCACCAAAATAACGATTTCCTTATCTTTAGCCACCTTTTTCGCAGAAGTAGTCAACAGGTACGGGAGAATCTGCAGCGCCATATCCTTAAACGCGCAGGTAGGTCCATGCCACAATTCCAGCATATAGGTATTTTCCGTCAGATGAGAAAGCTCAGCAATCTGATTGGTTTTAAATTTCGTATCGTTATAAGCGCTCTGGGCACAGTGACAGATTTCTTCCTGGGTAAAATCCGTGAGGAATTTTCCCAAAATAAACTCCGCCCGCTCTACATAGGATTTTTCAACAAGCTCCTGCAATACGGAAGCGTCCAGCTGAGGCAAAGATTCCGGTACAAACAGGCCGCCTTCTTTGGAAATCCCCTGCGTGATTGCCTGCGCGGAGCTTACCTTTGTCTGATTGCTTCTGGTACTGTTATAAAACATGGTTATTCTTCCCTTTCTCTGTCTGACATCAGAATGGATTTTCCAAAATCTGATGCGGAAAACGAATATTTTCTGATACAAACCGCATGGCATTGTCATAAAAAATGCAGTTTGTGAGTTCTTTTCCAAAATATTTTATCATACTTTGATACAACTTTTCAAGCCCTTTTATCCCGGACAAATCCCGCGGCATCCGTGCTCCGTCGAAATCGCTCCCAAGGGAGAGAACCTGTTCTCCACCCAGTGACAAAATCCCTTCTATATGCCGGAGAATATCCTCAATCCTGCAATTTTGGCCGCCGGTGACAAACACCGGATAAAAATTGAT
>CALWNT010000140.1 GCA_944382885.1 uncultured Clostridia bacterium
TTTCCGTATTCCCTCCGGATACTTTTTCATTCCTTTTTTCCCCGACATACTAAGACCCCCTAATGTAGTTCTATTTTCCTACATTAGGAGGCTTTTGTCTATTGTCCGTTTTTACTGGAGCGGTTCACTTAAGAGATGCCGCTTTTTTATACTGGAAAACCGATTTTGAAAAACATCTGAGAAAAATTTTTCAAATACTATGGAAAATCTCTTTATGAGAACTTGGAATTTGTGCAAAGATTCTATTGCTCCTTCCTTAAAAATCTGTTACAATAAAGTCTGTAAAAATGAGACATAGCAGAGTAGGGTTCTGTGCGTTTTTGCTCTTTGCAAACCAGTGCCGACCGGACGGGGAGTTGCCGGGCGGACGAAAAGAAAGGCTCGAAAGTGGCTTTTCTTGCGGTACAGTGCCCGCATCCCGCTGCTGCATAATAGAGGCGCTCGGCCTCCATATGTGGCAAAATTTGCTAAGGAGGTCGATTGGTATGCGTCATTTTTTACAAAATATTAAATCATCCTGTCTGGAATTGAAAAAAGTTTCTACTTTGACCATTTCGGCAATGCTGATGGCGATGAATATTGTCCTGGGGTTTTTTACGGTAACGGTGACCCCGGTGATTAAGATTGGATTTTCCTTTCTGACCAACGCCGTCTGCGGTATGTTTTATGGCCCTGTTGTAGCCGGTCTGATGGCCGGTACGGGAGATGTGCTGAAGTATTTCCTATTTCCTCAAAACGCCGGCTTTTTCCCAGGATTTACGTTAAATGCTATATTATGCGTCGTTATTTATGGGCTTTTCTTTTATCTGCAGAAAATCACTGTCTGGAGAGTATTTTTGGCAAAGCTCACGGTGGTATTGGTGGTCAATATCTTCTTGGGAACCTTGTGGAACAGTATTTTGTACGGTCAGGGCTACTGGGGGATTTTGCCTGCTCGGGTGATAAAAAATTTGATGCAGCTTCCTGTTGACGTGGTACTCTTATATACAACCTTAAAGGTCTTGTGCCGCGTAAAACTCCCACAGATTCGGAAAATATCCCAATAGTGCCCGAATTTATCAGCAGAAAATCATGTATGTAAAAATTGGTGAATAATTTTTCTAATAGCAAAACCGGTGCGGCAAATTTTGATTGCCGCACCGGTTAGTCATATTAGATAATCAATTAGGCTAATTAAAAGCTGTTATTTTTTATTTATGATTATTTTTGTGAAAGAAAGGAAGCTTTTTCAGGAATACAGGCACAACCATATCGATGCTG
Source organism: uncultured Clostridia bacterium (assembly GCA_944382885.1). Lineage (GTDB taxonomy): Bacteria > Bacillota > Clostridia > Oscillospirales > Ruminococcaceae > Massiliimalia. The sequence goes on from CALWNT010000140.1 coordinate 1,261, forward strand.
TCCTTTAACGCCTGATCTTTAAACAGGAAAAGAGTCCCGAAATAAAATGCAACGCACAATATGACTATTGTTCCGACACCGATAAAAAACTTCATGTTAAGAACTAATTCAAAGCCAATTACTTTCTCCACTCCATAAGCAATTGGGAAGAAGAAAATCGCTAGAAAAAGATAACGGAATACAGGCTTAGTAAGAACATTCAATTCCGGAGAAATATTTCTTTTGATACAACGGATTTCTAACAATACCATAAAGAATTCAGAGATTGCCGTAGTAGCAATCATCGCAGTGGGCGTCACATAACCGCATATAGCTAATAGGCTGTTTAATAACAGGTTAATTCCGCCGCACACAAAATAAATTTTGGTAAGAAATGCTTCCTTGCCATGAATGAATATAATTTGATTTGCCATAGAAACGTCACAAAGCCAGAAAAGAGTCCTAATACCAAAAACAGTCAATACGCTGCCAGCGGCAATATAATTTTCGCCTCCGTAAATAAACATAATGGGAGTTCCCAAACAAGCGATTCCCAGACACATGGGAATACCGATCATAAAAAACATGCGGCTGTTTTTAAATAGCAGATTTTTGTAGTCGTCTTTCCGTTCCTCTCCTAGATAAAAAGATAATCGTGGAAGTGTGACATAAACAACAGCGTTGATCACTTGGGTAATCAATGTTGCAAGCCGCATAGCGAACACATAATAAGTGACATATTTTCCCTCTGAAAAAACGGATAGGAAGAAACGGTCTAAAGCTGTATAAAACATAGTTGCGTTGGTCATCAACAGCATAATAAACAACGGCTTTACTAATACTTTTAGATCGTCTTTTGAAATTCGGTAAAGAGGAATTCTTTTTTTGGCATAGACAAAGCTAATCAGATAATTTGCAAAGATTGTTAAAGAGGAAAGCAACGCATAAAGCAGAGTATCTTCAGGGCGCCGAATCAATAGAAAGGTAAAAACTACATTTAAGGAACGAACTACTAATGTCTTAATCAGGATAAATCCATAATTTTCAAAGGCTTCGTTCATCCATTCTACATAAAACATCTGTGCGACAATTTGGATACCCAAAACGGCATACATCAATTTCATGTCAGCCGCAGGAAAAATAATGATATACCCGATATATACAGCTAGTACAATAAATGTACTGATACTTCCCATGACAAATAAACTGGTGAATAACTGTGAGGCCTTCTTTTGGTCCTTCTTGACACGGCTAACATTTCGCAATCCATAGTTGTAAATACCAAAAGAAGCTATTGGTAAAAACCAGGCCAAAATTGAATTAGCGGAATTATACTCACCGTATAAAGCAACATCTAATACACGAGCTAGATAGGGCCCTGTAATAATGGGGAGTACAATATTCAAAATGCTAAGCAACAATTTGGCCACCGCATTGCGTTTAATGGACTTGGACATTCTATAAACCGCCTTTTTTCAGGATTAATAGGATTCTTCGATTTGCAGAAAATAGATCAGATAACCTAAATAAAGCATAAAGAAACAGTTAATTGTACCAGTTGAATAAAGGATAGTTGCTTCGGTCATATTGTTAACAAACATCATAACGACAGCGGCACATGAGGTAAATAATAAAATATAATTTTGGATTTTTCCATCCTTTTTGAGATATATTTTTTTAAAAAAGTCTTTAATCAATAGCCAAATAATAAGTACTAAAGATAGAAAAGAAAAAATACCATATGCAACCTGTGTTTCAATTAGAATATTATGGGTATGTCCGCCCTCTAATCCGGGGAGTGTTGTATTTGGAGAATACTTTTGGACATATTCAGCTACATCATTTTCGCCTACCCCAAAGAAAAAATGATGAGGAATCATTTTAAAACATCCTTGCCAAACAGCTAATCGCCCATTACCTAAACTAGTATCTTCCTGGCGAGTCAGGTCCACATAATATTTATCTAAAAGTTCTTTTTTAGATTCTTCATCTTGATCTTCATCGACATCCGAATAAGAAGATTCTTCCTGAATTATAGCAATTTGAGCTGGAAGATATCCAATTACCTTTTTGAAGGGCTCAAAGGTTGAGAATACTGTAACAACAATAATCACACTTAGACACAAAAAACCAATATTTTTCAAAATATAATGATTTTGATTTTTGATAAAATGTAAGAAATATCCAAACAGAAAAATAACAAAGAAAGCAAATCCGCCAAGTTGGGCTCCTCGAGAACCGCTCATGATAAAACACGAAAAATTGAGTAAAAGAGAAATGACATACAATACTTTAATAAAAAGAGATATACGATACAAAAAAATATTAATAAAACATCCTACAATTCCCATCATGGTAATGATACCAAGAACATTTGGATTAGAGATAATGCCGGTTAGGCGATTGCCATAACCAACTCCATAAATCAATGTCCTTTCAAATTCAGTTCCGACATAAACAGTATACTCCCCATTAATACGGAAGAGAAATAAGAGAAAGGAGATAATAGAGACAGCAGTAATCGCCGCAATCGACAAATTATTGATAATAAAAATCTCTTTTTTTACCTGTTCAACTCCCTTTTCGGGCTGCATATAAGCAATTAAGAGAAACTGAATAACAGAATAACACCACGTTTTAAAGTTAGCAACAAGAGATTTGTCGAAATTAACAATTGTTGCTAGAAACATACATCCTAAAAACAGAAGGATAAAGAAGAGATATTTCTGTTTCCAAAGACTTTTTGAAATAAATGCTTTATAGCATAAAATAAGAAAGCCATATACTAAAACAATTTTAAAATAAGGACTGGTATATTGCCCTATTAAAGGAGTTAATGTACACAGAGCAAATAACAGATATAATATTTTAAAACAAAAAGTATTTTCAAAAATACATTTAACAATTTTCATAATTTAGTCATTAACTCCTTAATGCTTAATAAAATTTTTAATAAATATCCATGCGGATAAAAGAGAAATATATTGATGCCGTATCATAAATACCACCAATTTGTTGTGGAAGGAAACAATATCAATTTCTTCTAAAAAAGATTTGGGAAGGTATTGATTTATGATATTCAATATAGCAACTTTTTTTTCATGGAACGGAATGGAAGAGGACAAGATTTGTTGAATTTGCGTATAGGTACGTCGAAAAAATGTAGTATTAAGATAATGAAGATTTTCATCCAAACAATTCCACTTGTTACAGTAATCTTTTACAGCCACTAAAAGCTCATATTCAATTTTGGTTTTATCAGGTTGAAAGCGATTCGTTAAGGATGAGGGAGTAACCGAACGATAGTAATAAATAGGTGTAGGAAAAAAGCAGAAACGACTGCAATACTGATAATAATTAAGATTAAAAAGCAAATCTTCCCCTAAAGAACGAGATAAATCAAACTGAAGATTATTTTTTTGTATAATGTCCGTTCTATACAATTTCGCCCATGGACTATTTAGCAAAGTTTCGGAATAAAGCCTGCCAAAATGTTTCCAAAATTCATCTTGATTTAGACTTAAATTTTCTGAAGCATAACACCCAATTACTTGAGCATTTTTGCCTACAATGTTTGCATTTCCCATCGTAAAATCAGCATCGTTTTTTTTCTGATTTGAAGTAAGGAGTTCTAGCATATTGTCACTGACCCAATCATCTGAATCTACAAAAACAATAAATTCACCAGAAGCTTCCTGAATTCCACGATTTCTGGCCGCAGATACTCCTGCGTTTTCTTGATGAATGGTTCGAATATTTTCATATTTTTCAGAAAAGAAATCACAAATTTTAGAGGAGGCATCTTTTGAACCATCATCCACAAGAATGAGTTCCCAATTTTTATAGGTTTGGCGTAAAATACTGTGAATACACTTGTCTAAAAAGCTCTCGGCGTTGTAGACAGGTAGAACAATACAAATTTTTCCTGTTTCAGTATTCAAAAATATTCCTCCATTTCTCTTATTTTCTCTTTTGCGTTCCGATCAAGCATTAAAGTCGTTTAATAGGAACCGTTTAATATTTGCTATCATACTGTCAATAGTAAGATTGAGTTCTTCTAACTGCTTTGAATAATCTTTTTTTTCTTTATTGGATCCTTCGATTATTTTTTTCGCCCAAAATTTAGGGGATTTTTTTAAAGAAATAAATTGCAACAATCCTGGTATTTGAATATTATGCGGAATTGCTTCTTCGCTGCAAAAAGAAGGAATACCCGCTGCTTGAGATTCAATTAATGAAATAGGAAATCCTTCAAATAAAGAAGGAAATACAAAGGCATCTACACATTGCAAAATTTCATCAATATCGTCTCTTCTACCTAAAAAGCGTATATATGGAAAAATATTTAATTTTTTTGCTTCTTCCTCTAGTGAATTTTTCAGATTTCCATCACCGCATAACAAAAGAACAGAATTAGGTTTTTCTTTTATAATTTCAGAGAATATACGGAATAAGAATATATGGTTCTTTTCAGGAGATAAACGCCCTACATGGCCTACGACAAACTCATCTTTCAAATCCAGTACCTTTCGGATTTCTTTTTCACGATTGGAAGAATAAAGATATTTAGAAATATCTAAACCATTGTTAATGATAATGGCTTTCTTAAATTCTTTACCATAAAACCAGTCGGCAGCCCCTTGAGAACATGCCGCAAGATGTGTCGCAAGCTTTTTCACCTTTGAGCGGTTCAGCATGTGCATACAGTAAGTGAACCAGGAACCCATATTTTTAGAACAATGAGAATAAATGATTCGGGTGGGAACCGAATGCTTTTCGGCCACGCTGAGCGCGTTGATATTGCTGATAGTTGTCCGATTACTCCAAAATACGTCAAAATGTTCGGATGAAAACAGTTCATCCAGTTCCTGAAGGGATTTCTGCACCCCTTGGGAACGAGGCGTAATGCGGTATATTTGAGAACCACTTTCCAACAATTTTTCCTCAAACGCAATGGTTGGGTCGTAAACCAGAAAATCCATATGATATTTCTCTTTATCCAAAGCCTCGTAAACGGTCATGATAAATTTTTCCATACCGCCCAAATTTCGGCTCATACCCTCAACTAATATCCTGATCATTTTATTTTTTTAATCTCCTCATAATTTCTCTGACAATTGTTTTTATCCCAAAGCGGGAAAAAGAGTTCTTCCCGTTTTTTGTACATTTCCGGATTTTCCAAACGAGCGTCAATAGCGGATTTCAGCTGTTCTTTCAGCTGTTCATGAGTATGGCAAACCGGTCCGAATCCATCTTTTTCAAACGAGAAATAGCCCTTTTCATACTGGGCTTTGCGGAATTTTTTTTCATCAAATTGATAATAAATCATGGGTTTCCGCATATAGGCGAAATCGTTAAAAATGCTGGAATAATCGGTGATTAAAAAAGCGGACTCTTTTAAAAGTCCCTGCACATCATACTTGCGCCAATCCGCAATGGTAATCCTTTTGTGGGAAGATTTAAAATAGTCGATAAATTTCTGCATATTCCGATGCGGGAAAAATACAATCTCCATATCGGCTTCTTCTAACCATTTTTGAATATCTGGGTCATTTAACACTTTATACCAGGTTTGATAGTATTCAGTATTAGTAAAGGAGGAGATATCGTCTAAAGACGCGGAAATAGAACTGGGGATTGAAATCCACTTTCTCCAAGTAGGCATAATCAATATTTGATTTTTTTTAATCTGGTTGTCGTGAAGCCCATCGAACCGAGCTAATCCGGTATACTTTACATAATCCTGAGGGTAACCAAACGTGTCTCGAACAAATTCATATTCTTTTTTGGCCCCGCAGATAAATAGACGCATTTTTGTATTTTCATAATGCAGGAAGGGCAAGTCGTTTTCTATGACGCCATGCTGTAAAAAAGCCCGTTTGTTTTTGAGAATCCCATAGACTTCCAACAAATAGCAGACAGCGGCGTTAGGCTTTCCTCCCTTTTGGGAACTGATATTGATAGAGGCCGCTAAATAGTACGCCCAGTGTTTATATCCTCCGTAAGGGATTACCTCCCCCAATGCGTTAACCTTCGGGAAATCAACAGACTTTGGGTTGATCGCGTAAACGACATCCTGTTCCGGATGCTGTTTGCGGATGTACTGATAGAGCCAATAACCGTTGTCTCTGGCTTCGTTGCAGTCTTCGCAAATTAACCACATATCTTTTCTCTTTCGTTTCAGATACGCCGCATAGGGAAGGGAAGCGAGCATGACAAATCCAGACAGGATATCTTTTGGACGGACAAATTCCAGTTTTTCAAAAAATCTACCCATTCTTATTTCCTCAATAATTTCTGATATATTTTTTCCCGAAGTTTATTAGGAATCATACAAACCACAGACTGCCCTACAGCTGACACGAGAAAATCTTTCCAGGAAGCAATATGATTGTTCCGTAAAAACCAACGAAATTTCCACATGGTTTTGAGATACTGGAACCCTGCCCGCCGCTGGTACATTCCGCTTCCGGCCCGCATATAAACCAGTGTATCTGGGAGATTGTAAAATACGGCGCCGTTTAAAAACATTCTGGCCCAGAGATAATAATCTTCAAAAAGAGGAAAATGCTGATACCCCCCGGCGGATAGAACGCTTTTCTTTCGGTACATGACACAGGGATGGTTAATTGGATTTCTTTTACCGATAAAATGTTTAATTTCCTCTTGGGTTTGGGGCAATGCCCGTACCGATTGGATTTCATCAGGCGTCGTTGAAAATTCAGCAACCGAACCGCTTGCAATGTCTAATTCAGGATGGGCGGCAAAAAAATTCAGTTGTTTTTCACAGCGGTCAGGAAGGGCAATATCATCGCTATCCATCCGTGCGATCAGATCATTGGTACAGTACTCCATTCCGATGTTCAATGCCCGTCCCAATCCCATATTCTGTTCCAGCCGAATCATTTGAAATAAATTCGGATAGTTTTGTTCGTATTCCGCAATTACCGCATCTAGTTCCGGCGTCAGCGGGCCGTCGCAGACCAGCACAAAATCATTGGTAAGAACGGTTTGTTCCAGCATACTATCGATGCTTTCTTTCAGAAAACGGGGTTTTTCCTTATAATAGACAGACATTAAGACAGAATAGGACTCCATATTCTTTCCTCCAATATTGATCCTTTTATCTGTTAACCTTATAACTTCCAGTTTTAAAAGCGGGCCGCACTGCATTAGTCACACAGTTTGTCCCGCCATGTTCCACTAGTTTATTTTTGGTCACAATTTTCCTTTTTTTCTTCCGGAGTATTTTCGTGCTTTACAAAGGAAATGTCCCCTGCGGTAACAGCACCGTCTTCAATACCTTCTGTACTGTCCGGCATAAAGAGAATTTTAATGGTCTTAAACATCAGGTTGATGTCCATTAAAATGGAATAATGCTCAATATACATTAAATCCAATTTCAGCTTGTCATAAGGGGTGGTATTGTATTTCCCGTTTACCTGGGCATAACCAGTCAAGCCTGCCTTTACCTTCAAACGGAAGTCAAATTCAGGCATCGTCTGTTTATACTGCTCTGCAATTTCCGGTCGTTCCGGCCTGGGTCCGACAATAGACATATCGCCTTTAAAGATATTGATTAACTGCGGAAGCTCGTCAAAACGGATTTTGCGGATAATCTTTCCTACAGGTGTAATCCTGCTGTCATGTTTATTAGAAAGACGAGCCACGCCGTCTTTTTCGGCATCCACGATCATGCTGCGGAATTTATATACTTCAAATACCTTTTTGTTTACCGTAAGGCGTTTCTGCTTAAAGAGAACCGGCCCGCCGTCATACAGTTTAATGATAAGGGCAGTAATCAGCATAAACGGGGAGGCAATAATCAATGCGATAGAGGATGCAACTAAATCAATGGTACGCTTAATTACTCGCTGCTCAAAGCTTAATCCTGTATTCTTACAGAGTAAAAGAGGGGTGTCAAACAGGTTGATATCTTCAGCCCCACGAATAATTAAATCGGAAATTTTAGGCGTTACATAAATCCGGATAGAACGTTCAAAACAGTATTTTAGAATATCTTTCCGATCAGCATTATTTAGATCGCACAGAATAACCCCTTCATAATCCGGAATTTGGCTGATAATCGATTCATATCCTTCGCGAATATTTACCGCATTTGAAATGCAGTATTTATCCGGACGCTGCTCCATTTTGTGAATCAGACTTTCCACATTTCCGTTGTCATTATCATATACCATAAGTAATTTTCTGGGTGGGAACAACTTAATGTAAATGAAATGGGAGAGTCCGCACCATAAGGCAATGGCAATAATGTCAAGAACCATCAACCCCAGAAGAGGAAGAGGGTTCAAAAGGGCGCGTCCAATCAAACTGATTTGAAAATAGGTTATGATATTGACAAAAATCATAGAAAGAATTTGGGAATAAACAACCTCACCAGTTTTTAGGTAACCTATTTTATAAGCGCCATATATTTTAGAAAAAGCAAAGGTCAAAATTGCGTATACCGCTACAATAAGCCAATGCCCTTTTCTGTAAAAAGGATTTTCGATGACCGGAGAATAATACGTCGACCAGATATGCCAAAAAAGATAGGTGAGTGCCGCGAGGATAACCACCGTACAGGCAAACATAATCAAACGTTTATAAGTTTCGTTCTTTCTCAAAATATCACAACCTGTTTTAAGAGTAGAATAAACTGTCATTAGTTTATCATATTTTTGTAAAGATATTGTAAAAAGCCTAAAAACTTCACCTTAATAATTCATTATATTATCATTTTTTTTTTATGAAATCAATCTTTTCTAACCATTATTGGCAGAATCTTATCAAAATTAACAGTATGGAAATAGATTCGAGGGATTTTTCGGCAGAATTGAAATGTAAAGATATCATTTATTTTAATGATAGTACATGAAAAAACGGCAGAAAATTTCTACCGTTTCAAAATTATTTTAATAAAGATTCACTGTAGCTTGATCCGGCAGTACCGCTGATTACCGCGGATTTCGCATAGCTTTTTGTTCCTGTGTTTAATCCGGAGTTTTTAATAATTTGAGGATAATTGACGTAACAGTAATCCAAATCCACATCGCCGCTGATACCATCTACCCGTCCGGTAGAACTGTACTGCCACATGGTGTATGCTCCACGGTAATCTGTCTGGCTGGTGTAGTGGGCGAGCCAGACGTCAATTCCGTTGGCTTCTAATTTCTCTGCGTCCAGATAGTTTGTGAGCCAGTTTTTGTTGGCATATACCGCGGCATAGTAGCCGTTTTCTCTTAAAATAGAGCAGAATCGCAGCGCCATATTGGTGAGGAGCGTACGGTCGCCGCCTGTTCCGTTGAGCATGGTATTGTCTTCCATATCGTAGAAAATGGGATAATCAAAACTGTAGCCTTGGATTTTGTTCAGCATGTAATAAGCATCCTTAGCGGATTCTTCTAAATTTTCGGCATAAGAATAGTGATAACTTCCTACCGGCATACCCTGAGCCTGCGCATTTTTCATATTATTGATAAATTGGGAATCTGTATTAGAATCATAATACCCGAATCCCGCACGGATGATGGCAAAATCTACTCCGGAGGCCTTTACATCAGCCCAATCGATTTCTCCCTGATGATGAGAGACATCGATTCCCCAACGGACAGAAGTATCTTCCGTGACCTTCACAGTGCAGGAAGCGGTCATCCCATTGAAAATTTGGACGGTAATAGTAGCCTGTCCTGGTTTTAAGCCTTTTACTGTACCCTTACTGTCCACTGAAACAACAGAGGTGTCGCTGCTGCTCCAGGTAATATTGCCGCTGACAGTTTTGGAAAGGGTTGCTTTGAGGGTATAACTGCCGCCCTCCAGCAATTCTAAAGAACTGTTGGACAGGGATACCGTAACTCGCTGGGCAAATCCATCCGCTTTCCCGCTGATATAGTCTAAAATCAACTGCACATCAGACTGAGTGAGAGAACCGTCCTGATTGACATCGCCGGCCCATTTCTGAGATTGGCTGAGACTGTTTCCAGATTCAATTGATTGAAGCAGTTTCATCGCGTCGGCGCTGTCGACACTCTGATTTGAGTCCACGTCTCCCAATAAGGGAAGCTGATCAGCCGCAGACACAGGAATCGAAATAGTTCCCAAAAGGCTTGCCGAAAGCAAAACGGCAAGAGATTTTTTAAACAGTGATTTCATAGAATATCCTCTATCTTTCCCAATTTGGCAGGATTCAGGAAAAATTTAAACCAATTGCATTCTGGTTTGAATAGCAACAAGGACAGAATCCCCCTTCTGATTTTCCCATTTCCTGATAAAAAACGACAAAAAACTACTTTAAGTATAACGGTTTTACAAAAGCTTGTCAATTATTTAATCGGAAGGGGAAATTCCCCTACAGCTATACGATTTTACAGTCAAATAGGAGTGGGAAAACTTTTGTTCCCACTCCTATTTTTGACTAATGATAATCTTTTAGAGTAACCTTTAACAACCGGGCGCATTTTGTCTGGGGCAATTTTACACAAACGCCATCCTCTGTATAGTGAAGAACACAATCTTTTGATTGAGGATACAGGACTTCAATCGAGGAGATTTTCCTTTCGTGTAAAATGTTTTGCAAAGAGAGGTTTACTTCGTCTGTCTGAATACCGTACAGAGATAGATAAATATGATCCCGGTACTGGATTCCATAGGCCAGAACTGGAGAATCGGGAGAAGCAAAGCCCAGAGGAAATAGGGGAAGTCCCTGACGGAGTTCTGGACGGATTTTTTTATAGAGGGAGATTCCTTCTTTCATCAGGGCGAGGTTTTCCTCCGAAAGGCCCCACACCTGTCCGCTGATATACGGACGCAAGAGAATACCGTTGAGCAGATTGAAAATGACGTGCTCCCGGTCATCTTCATAAGGATATACCCACATTCCGGCCTGTTCAGGAGCAACGGCAAAAGCAGTATTCGCAGCGATCAAGGCGTTAAACAGATAGTCCGTCTGATCGCTGATCGACTGAAGGCTCTGTCCCTGCAGCAGCCCGTAATCCATCCTTTGTCCGCCGCTGGAACAGCTCTCGATGACCAAATCCGGATACTTCTGATACAGATCCCGATACCAGCCGTAAAGACAGCGCACATGCTCTAAAAGCCCGTCCCCAGGGCTGTCCGCGTGCAGGTCTGTACCAATGCCGGTGGTGACGTTATAATCGATCTTAAAAAAGGAAACGCCGTATTCGTCTATCAATCGTTCTACGGTTTGGGTGGCGTATTCCCGCACGGCTGGATTTCGGAAATCCAAAAGATATCTGCCGTGGTCGGCGTGGCGTTTGCCGTGGCGCATAAAAAACCAATCGTCCGGCAAGGAGGACGCCAATGGACAGGAGATTCCCATTACTTCAATTTCCAGCCACATGCCGCCCTTCATGCCTTTTTCCCGGATATAATCGAATACTTTTTTGAGTCCATCCGGAAAACGGCGTTTCGATTCTTTCCATTCTCCTACCCGATCCCACCAGGGGCCGTCATCGTACCAGCCGGCGTCTACGCAGTAGTATTCACATCCAAGCAGAGCGGCCTTGTCGATGATGGCGTATTCCTTTTCTGCGGTAGGGTCTCCGGAAAGACAGTTCATATAGTCGTTAAACACGATATTCAGCTTTTCGTCGTCCTGATTGGGACGGCGGATGGTGCGGCGGTACTTGGTCAGCTCTGCTGCCGCGTCGGAAAGAGAGCCGTTAACCGCACCGAAAGCCGCCGTTACAGTCGTGAAGCTCTGTCCGGGCTTTAGATTTTTCCACCAGTGGCTTTCCGCTTCTGTAGGACCGCTTAAAGAGAGATACAGCCCGCCTGTTTCGCTTTGCCCATATTCTCCCAGCCAGCCGCAGGAGCTTTCAATCTGCCAGAAAAAGGTTTCGCCTGTTTCACGGTCTGATAAAATGCCCATAGGGAGGTGCTCGCAGGTAGACCAGGAGCCATAGTTGCCGTACTGAAAACGATTTACGCCGAAACCGGGCGCGCCGTAGCCCTGTGAGAGCATTCCGCTAAAGCCCAGGTCTTTGATGGGATATTTTTTCCATTGGTTTTCCCCATACCAGGTATGATAAGACAGATAGAGATCGGTTTTCTCCCAAAAGGGCAGTTTGCCTCTCTGGCACAGCCCCTCATAATGGAAGGAGGAGAGATATTCCAGCCCAATGTCCTCCTCGCTTTTATTGGTGACGACGCACCAACACCGGATCATGCTGATTTCGTTGAAAAACTGGACATGGTAAACCGCCTCCAGGCCGTTTGGAGCGGATAGGGTCACCTCCAGTTTGGTACCCCAGTAGTTTTGATATTGTTTTCTGAATTCATAGGTAAGGGATGAACCGGTCTGAGTAGCATGATGTTTATACCCGTGGTGGACAGGGCAGTTATCTCCGGTGCACTGGATTTCCAAAGCCCGGAAGGTGTGCTGCTTTTCTTTGGGGATTGCAGGCTGAGCGAAACGCTCCTGTTCCTTTTTGGAAGAAAAGGAAAGGAGGACAAGCTCCCTGTCGTCGGTGATTTCGAAATCTACAGAGAGCCTATCGTGGGGAATCAAAATTTTTTCTGCCATTCAAATCTTCCTTTCCAAAAAAATAGATAAATTTATAACGGAATATTTTTAGCGCTTCATTTGGAATGGGGTAAAAATTGCAGTATCCGCCGCCTTTTGATTTCAGTATACCAAGGCGAGGAGAGTTCTTTTGCTTGAATCAAGCGGACACTTAAAAAGATTGATTGAAATTTTTGGGGTTAACTGTTGCTGAATTTGGAGTATCGCTTGGGGGAAACTCCTACAGACTTTGTGAAGGTTTTGATGAAATTGGAGTAATCGTTAAAGCCGCTTTGCTCACAGGCAGTCAGTACGCTGGAGCCGCCTGCCAGCAGGGTTTTGGCGATGCTGATTCTCCGTCCGGTGAGGTATTTATTCACAGTGGTGCCGGTACATTGTTTAAACATCCGGCAGACATAGGACTCGCTTAAAAAGAAATGATCCGCAATTTTGTTGACAGTCAATGGTGTAGTGACGTTTTCATTGATATACTGTATCATTTCCGATACGAGGGGATGGTAACTGCGCAGCCTGTTTTCCTGTATTTCATCCTTTTGCCGCAGAAACAGCCGGTTGGTCAGGATCATCAATTCGCTGAAAGCGATATTTTCGATAATATCTGCTCCATATCCTTCCGAGGCGGATATTTTGTGCAGCAAATACAAAAACTGTTTTTGGTCCTCTTTATCTAAAGAGACCTTGTGGCAAAAGGGCTTTCCTTCTCTCTGAAAGCATTTGGAAAGATCCGTTTCTCCAGTGGAAAGGGCGGCGAGAAAATCCGGATGAATGGAAATGACGTACCGTTCATGAGGAATTCCCATTTTTTCAAAGACATGATGCGTTTCATTGTGATTGATAGCGAAAAGGTCTCCACGGCAGATTTCGTACCACTGGTCTGCGATGAAAAACTGGTTTCCTCCTGAGATCGCATAGTACAGCTCGTAACAATCGTGGATATGCATATCCAGGGTTTTCTGCTCCTTATAAAGGCTTGCCACAGTAAAGCGTTTGTGATCCAGACATTCCCGAATGGCATCCAGACAAACAGTGTATTCTTTCATCCGAATTCCCTCCTTTTTTCGATTAGGTTCAGTATACGCCAAAAGTTCATGATTTGCAAGAATTTAGTTGAGAAAAGCATGGATTTTGCAAATCTATCATGGTATACTAGTACACATAAAACAGAAAAATGCCGTCAATGGGAAAAAGTATAGGCATTTTTAAAACGTCTCATTGCATGGAACAACCTGCCGTCAGAGGGAAGAATCTGACGGTATTACCATTAGAGAAGGGGGAAAAGATATGCATGAGGTATTAAAACAAATTGGCAAAATCGGAATTGTTCCGGTCGTGAAAATCGAGTGTGCGGAGGACGCGGTGCCTCTGGCAAAAGCTTTATGTGACGGAGGAATCCCCTGTGCGGAAATTACCTTCCGGACAGATGCGGCGGAGGAATCCATCCGCAGGATCGCTCAGGAGGTTCCCCAGATGTTGGTGGGAGCCGGTACTGTACTCACTCCAGAGCAGGCAGATGCAGCGGTGAACGCGGGAGCGAAATTTATCGTCAGTCCGGGACTGAATCCCAAAGTAGTGGCGCATTGTGTGGAAAAAGGATACCCCATTACGCCGGGAACATCCAGCCCTAGCGACGTGGAACAGGCTCTTTCCTTTGGCTTTGAGGTAGTCAAATTCTTCCCGGCGGAAGCGGCGGGAGGCATCGGAATGATCAAGGCGATGTCCGCACCTTATGGCGGGGTGAAATTTATGCCCACCGGTGGGGTAAACGCCAAAAATCTTCGAAGCTATCTGGATTTTCCAAAGGTGTTGGCCTGCGGCGGCAGTTGGATGGTGCCGACCGATTTATTAAATAACAAAGACTTTGAGGGGATTAAACGTCTGACCAGAGAAGCGGTAGAGACGATGCTGGGATTTGAGCTTGCCCATATCGGCATCAATGCTCAGAACGAACAGGAAGCAGATGAAACGGCGGATGCTTTCTCTAATCTGTTCGGTTTCCCCAAAAAACCTGGGAATAGTTCTGTTTTCGCCGGTACGGCGGTAGAAGTGATGAAGTCTCCTTATCTGGGACAGCACGGGCATATTGCGATTGCGACCAATTATCTGGAACGAGCGATGTACTATCTGGAATCCAGAGGAATTGAATTGGATTATGAGACCCAGAAGAAAGACGCAAAAGGAAATTTGACCGCTATCTATCTCAAACAGGAAATCAACGGCTTTGCTGTTCATTTGGTACAGAAGAAATAAGGGGAGGTATTTTAGATGAGAGCAGTCACATTTGGAGAAATTATGCTGCGTTTGGCGCCGGAAGGATATTATCGCTTTTTGCAGGCGGATCGTTATGGAGCGACCTACGGCGGAGGGGAATCCAACGTTGCGGTGTCTTTGGCAAACTACGGAGTGGATACCAGATTTGTCACCAAACTGCCTAAGCACGAAATCGGTCAGGGTGCGGTAAACTCTCTGCGCAGATATGGTGTCGATACCACCAAAATCGTGAGAGGGGGAGACCGGGTAGGGATCTACTTCCTGGAAAAGGGCGCTTCTCAGAGAGCCTCCAAGGTAATTTATGACCGAGCAGGTTCTGCCATCGCTTTGGCTCAGCCGGAGGATTTTGATTGGGCTGACATTTTTGAAGGAGCCGACTGGTTCCATTTTACCGGTATTACTCCGGCACTGGGCGACAATGTAGCACAGATCTGTCTGGAGGCTTGTAAAAAAGCAAAAGAAATGGGATTGACCATCAGCTGTGACCTGAACTACCGCAATAAGCTGTGGAGCAAGGAAAAAGCGGGTAAAGTAATGGGTGAACTGTGTCAGTATGTAGACGTTTGCATCGCCAATGAAGAGGATGCGGGAGACGTCTTCGGCATCAAAGCCGCTCATACCGACGTTACCAGCGGAAAGGTAAATCATGAAGGCTATAAGGAAGTGGCCAAAGAACTGGCTGACCGTTTTGGCTTTGAAAAGGTTGCCATTACTTTAAGAGAATCTATCTCGGCCAACGACAACAACTGGGCTGCTATGATGTATGACGGAAAGGAATACTATTTCAGCAAAAAATATCCGGTGCATATTGTAGACCGGGTCGGCGGAGGAGATTCCTTCGGCGGAGGGCTGATCTATGCCTGTTTACAGAAGATGGAGGCACAGGACGCCATTGAGTTCGCAGTGGCTGCCAGCTGTTTGAAACACTCCATTGAAGGGGACTGCAACCTGGTGACGGTAGACGAAGTGCTGAAGCTCGCTAAGGGCGACGCTTCCGGACGGGTTGTCCGCTAAACCAAATAGAAGAACATGCAAAAAACCGCAGGGAAGATTCCCTGCGGTTTTTGGTTATGATGGAATGAATTTGGTGGAAACAGAAATTTATCGTATAGAACCTAGCCGGTTCTGAACTTAGCTTATGGGGGCAGTCGGCCCCCATACCCCGAGTTTCTTTTGCTTGCCCAAAAGAAACCAAAAGGGCATTCCTCAAACGCCGGAAAGGCTTGAGATAGGTATTAGAAGGTGCATTCTAATAAAGTGCAACGGAAAATATTAGTTTCTGCCAAAACATCCTCCAGCCCGAGCGATAGACTGAATTTTTCCTTGTTGATATGGTTAGGAGAACACTTCAAAGACCCGCACCAAAGCCCCCGCGACGACTGAGCGGCGCCCTTTAGCCAACCTTTGGGCGAACAAAGGTTGGCCGGGGTCTGGGAGCCGGTGCTCCCAGGAACTTTCTTCTTTCTCCGAAAGAAAGTAATAGTGAAAAATTATTTTAAAATAGAACACTAAATTTCTATTTATCATGGAATTGAACAGAGCTACAAGTGATAATTTGAAGTTTAAAACTCATATCTTGTTCCATGTGAAAGTAACAGTCCGTCCGTTAATTCCACACATAAAATTATGGTGTTCTCATCATCAAAATTATTATGCCCATTATCAATCCATTCGGCAAAAACAGTTTTCAGTTTCTCAGCGATTAGACGATTTTCTTTTTTTCCAAAATAACCTAAATTGATACCCTTTCCGTGGGCAGTAAACCAGTCACCCGCTATCGCGACATTTGGGTTTTTTTCTATTTGTTTCATTTTATTTGAAAGTGCATATGTAATAATATAAAATGAACCATCCTCATAATAAGCATTTACATTCCGCACATACGGCACTCCATGTTCCAACGTTGCTAATGCAATCACCGTGTCTTTTCCAAAACGTTCGACCATAATTTTTTCAGCTTCTGAACTTAATTTTCTCATAATGTTATCTCCGTTACAAATTCCTGTTTATCATCTTACTTCTGATCCAACAATTTATCTGCCAGCTGATGAAAACTAGTCACTGTCTCCCCGTGATAGGGGACATTTCTGCTGTTAAACAGAACCGGTTTCATTCCACCCCCTTCTGCTGCGGACAAATTTCCTTCCCTGTCATCTACATAGACGCATTCAGAAGGCTTGCAGCCCAATTTCTCAATGGTTAAGTCAAAAATCCGCCTGTCCGGTTTCTGGATTTTCAAATCACCGCTGATACTGATAACGTCAAAATACCGGTTTAGATCAAATTTTTCCCGCAGGTACCTGCTCCATCTGCTGGAATCGTTGGAAATCAGCGCCAGCTGATATCGTTCTTTTGCCGCAGAAGCAAACTCATGAAAACCATCATTTAGCACTATGGTATCCAGGTACTTTTTCTCTGTTTGCTCCAAATTCCCACGAAAACCCAGGATGCGCCATACCTCTAAGGAAGTGAGCTTTCCCGCGTCGGCCTGAAACCAAGGAGTTAAAATCTCTTCCTCGGATAAATTGGGAAAGGTCTTTTGGACATATGGAACAAAATCATCCCCGGTCTGTTTCACAATGACGCCGTACATATCCAGTATGATTGCTTTCAAAGAATTCCCCCTCTTTTAGGATATACTTGAATCATTCCAAATAGCGGATGCTATCCGGAAAGGGTTGTTTTACTTAAATCAATCGAGTCAAAATTTTTCCGTTACAAGAAAGCGGTTTCCAATAGAGCGAAAGTAGATCTCCGGTCCGATTTCCATTGGAATGGAACAACCATTTTATTTCGTATTCTGCACCAGCTGTTTCAGGACAGAGGTCATCTGTGCAAGCTGCTGCTGTTCCAAAGACTTTTCATGATATTTGATCCGCTCGTAATCCCCGGTCAGTTCCTTCCCGGAATACGGCTTTAACTGGCGTTCTCCTTTTTGCAGGATCTCTTTCGGCGTATCTGAAACGCAAACGTCCACCCCTTTGAGGGTGAGCCATTCTACTAATAGGCCATAGCCGTTTTTCAGCTTTTCCGGCGTATCTGCCGATTTAAAATACTGTCTGCACTCCTTTTTCCATTGTCGGACGGTCAGCTTTGCGGATTCCGAAAGCTTTTCCTGATCCATTTCTTCCCGAACACTGGAAACCTCATCGCTGTAATAATCCGAGCCATTTTGAAACGCCTTTACAAACTGATTTTTCCCCAAAAGCTTTACCAGCCAGTTTTTAAACTGTGAAAGCTTTTCTAACAAGGCTCTCCAAATTCGTTTTCCATACAGGACGAAGATGAACACAAATACTGCAATGACAATCAGACGGAAGATTAACTCTAGGCTGTCGTTCCAGGAACTGCCCTCCGGCGCCAAAGGCTGATAATCCATTCCCACTTCTTCCCCTGTTTCTTCACTTTCGGGCAGCAGATTGAATAGATAGTAAATCCCCCATCCGATTGCAACGATAATAGAACGCAGCAGATCCAGCAGGAACCAGACGCCTTCAATAATCCAATCCTTAAAGCTATACAAGATGACAACCAATAGGAAAATACCCAAAATCAGCATGACATTGTAATACCGGATCTTTTTGGGCAGGGATTCCATTTTATGCTTCCGGCGCTCCATCATATAGTCGATGTTGGACTGATTGCGCACCAGTGCAAATATGCCCAATCCGATCAGATAGGTAATAACGATCGGCGTCATACTGTAAGACAGTGTCTTCTCATCAATGGCGAGCTGTCCTTTCATATACCAAAGAATAAAGAAACAGATAAAGGTGGAAGCGATGGTCATATAAAAGACAATTGGATTCAGGATGCGGCCGTAGGTAATGTAAGGCATTCTGACGCCCACCAGATAGAGTATGGTGGAAAAAACCGTCACACAGGCTACATAGCCCTGCCATTCTGTCAGATGGAGCAGTCCGGCTCCCACCAGAGGGAACACCGCTCCCAGATAGGGAACCAGTTTATCCACAATTTTGGGAAACGGTTTTTTCCGTTTCTGCTTGATCCAGTACCAAAGCATTCCGATTCCATACCCCAAAAACAGCCAGCCTTCCATATGAAGAAGTTCCAGAGGAGTCTGACGGTCGGTGAGCTTCCATCCAATTACTATCGTATCAATGATGGGATAGATCAAAAGGGGAATGGCCGCAATCGCCAAAAGCTTCAATACACTATGAAACCATGCTTTTTTCATCGGAAGGCTCCCCCTCTTCTCTAAAATGGTCGGCAAGGCAATAAATTTCACAGTCGTCCGGCAATTCTTCGCCGCTGATAAAGCCGGTGAGATACAAGGTGACGTGAATGCCGCTGTATCGCTTATTCCTCATAAATTCCAGAATTTCTTCACTCAGATAAGAGGAAACCAAAATCACATCGGTAGAGGATACGCCGTCATAGATCATATTGAGAAACTCGCCGTAAGGCTCTGTACTGTTTAAGGGAAGATGGGCAAGAATGCGTTTGAGTTCCATGACATGCTCCTCTCCCCAGGATTCTGTGGAAATAACGTCATTTTCCCCATCGATGCTGGTATTGGCAAACAGGGATACCGGCACCTGACCAGCAATCGTTCTGTCAAAGATAGAAGCGCAGACCCGGATACAGTTCTCTACATTTTCTGCAAAAACTGTTTTACCCACCTCATAGGGCATGGACTGCATATTTAAAATTACCGCAAAGCTTTGGCGGGAGGTGTAATCGTTTTGATGGACCATAATTTTCTGCTGTTTCGCAGTTGCCAGCCAGTGGATTTTATTCATGGGATCCCGCTCGGTATATTCCCGCACCCCGGCAAAATAGAAGGGGTCCTCCAGCAAATGACGCTTTACTACTGTGTCTCCGGAAAGATACTTGGGGGAGAGGAACACTTCCTCCAGCTCCAGAGACTTTGGCAGAACAACAATTTGAGAGTCCACTTTGGCCGGATGAGACAAAGTCGCGCCCCCCAACAGATCGGTAGAAACCAGTACGATTTTCTGCAGTCCAAACACACCTCGCTTGAGGCAGGTGACTTTCCACTTTCTCTGGACCTTTTGATAGCTTTTGACCATGAAAAAGCTGGGAACAAACCTGCTCTGGTCGGTGACAATGGACTGTGCACCGGCAAAATCCAGCCATTTGGAAGTGGTAATTTCTGATTTCAGCCAGGGAATCGGCAGCCACTTTTTGTTGACTACCGTTTCAATCAGCTCGATCTGATCCCCTTCCTCCGCTTCATCTCTGCTGAGCTCGCAGTGATAGGTCAAATGCTTAAAACTCATTTTTTTAAAAAGCACACTCTGGAGAATCAGGATCGCTGCTACAACGATAATCAGTGCTAAAAATTCCATGCTTCTTCTCCCTCAATCAGGCCTTCTGCTCAAAGCTTGCGCCCCGATCTACCGGAGCCTCGACCTGCACCAGAATCTGCCGCAGATACTCTTTGGCGCTGTCGTCGCTTTTGAGCACATTATGCCCTTTACAGATGATACGGTGGGAGAGTACGCTGGGGGCAATCTCCTTTACATCATCCGGCAGGACATAATCCCGCCCGTTGACCGCCGCCAATGCCTGTGCTGCCCGCAAAAAGGCGATGCTCCCTCTGGGACTGACGCCCAGACGGATTTTCTCATGATTTCTGGTTGCCGTAACGATATTCAGCAGATAGAGTTTTACCGGCTCCGATACATATACCTGGCGCACTTCTTGCTGTGCTTTTAGGATCTCCTCTTTTTCCGCTACCGGCTCTAAACTGTCCAGGGGATTAGACTCCTTGAATTCAGACAGCATCTGAAGTTCGAAATCCTTTTCCGGATATCCCATGCTCAGTTTCATAAAGAAACGGTCCAACTGTGCTTCCGGAAGGGGAAAGGTCCCTTGGATTTCAATGGGGTTTTGGGTGGCAATGACCAAAAACGGCTCCGCCATAGGATGGGTGACCCCATCAATTGTAGCCTGACGCTCTTCCATACATTCCAAAAGGCTGGACTGGGTGCGCGGCGTGGCGCGGTTGATTTCATCTCCTAAAAGGATATTGGTAAAAATAGAACCCTTTTTAAAGACAAATTTTTCTTCCTTTTGATTGTAGAAATTGACCCCGGTTAAATCAGAGGGCAGCAGGTCTGGCGTAAACTGTACCCGTTTAAAATCGCAGCTGACGGATTTTGCCAGCGCCTTTGCCAAAGTCGTTTTCCCGGTCCCGGGAATATCCTCCAGAAGAATATGTCCAGAACAAAGCAGAGAAATGACGACTTTTTTCAAGACGTCCTCTTTTCCCTTGATGATCTTCTTCATATTGTCCTGCAGCTTTTGGGATAGGTTTTTAATCTCCAGCGTATCCATAATTTCCTCCACATCATGAGCCATAGAATGACTACATAGAATTTCTATCAGTATAGATTCTATTATACTCTGTTTTTGTGCTTTTTCAATATAAATTTATTCGTTTTAGAGATAAATTTGTAAAACAACTATTCGGGGGAGAAAAGTAATAGGGAAAATCTCAGAAAGCCAAAAAGAAACAGCCGGATACTGCCAAAGGCAATATCCGGCTGTTTCTTCACTTTTAAGACTCCGCTACAGCGGCGATTACTTCTACATCTACAAAAA
>CALWNT010000141.1 GCA_944382885.1 uncultured Clostridia bacterium
GACTGAATTTTTCCTTGTTGATATGGTTAGGAGAACACTTTAAAGACCCGCAGAGAGCCCCCGCGGCGACTGAGCGGCGCCCTTTTCCTCAATTTTGGGCGAGCAAAATTGAGCCGGGGTGTGGGGGCGCCCCCCCACAAACGGAGTTTAGAACCCATAGGGTTCTGTAAGATAAATTTCTGTTTTGTTATCTAAACACTCACCTAAAAGAAAAAGGCTTGCGTTGCAAGCCTTTTTCTTTATTCTTCGTGATTCTGAGGAATCAACTCGATCCCCAGTTCTTTCAACTGAGCCTCGTCTACTACAGACGGGCATTCGCTCATCAGCTCGCTGGCGTTCTGCACCTTCGGGAAGGCCACAACATCTCTCAGGCTCTCCGCATGGCACATAATCATGGCTAAACGGTCCAGACCAATTCCGGCTCCTCCGTGAGGCGGCGCGCCATATTTATAAGCGTCTACCAGGAAGCCAAACTTCGCTTCGATCTCTTCGTCCGTAAGCCCCAGCGCCTCAAACATTTTCTGCTGCAGCTCGTAATCGGTAATACGAATGGAACCACTGGACAATTCTGTGCCGTTTAACACCAGGTCATAGGCTTTCGCCTTCACCTTGCCCGGATCGGTGTCCAGATATTCTAAGCATTCGTCCAACGGCATGGTAAAGGGATGGTGCATTGCTACCCAGGTTTCCTGTTCCTCATCCCATTCAAAGAAGGGGAACTCCGTGATCCAGAGGAAATTGTACTGATCCGGAATAATATCCAGCCGTTTTGCTACGCTCAGACGAAGCGCTCCCAATACCGGCAGCGTCACCTTATTTTTATCTGCTACAATCAGGGCAACGTCTCCCTGCTCACAGCCTAACCGCTTTAAAATCTCAGAGAGCTCTTCCTCGCTGATAAATTTTGAGAAGGAGCAGGTCGGTTTTTCTTCGACCCAACGAATATAGGCCAACCCTTTCGCACCAATTCCCTTGGCTTCCTCCGTCAGTTTGTCAATCACTTTACGAGTCAGTTCTTTCGCCCCGTTTTTGGCGACAATACCTCGCACGCTGCCGCCGTCCGCCACTGCGTTAGAGAACACGCTGAACCCACAGTCTTTTACCAAATCCGAAAAGTCTGTAATCTCCATGCCAAAACGGGTATCCGGCTTATCGGAACCATAACGGTTCATAGCGTCTTCATAGGTAAGTCTTGGCAATGGAAGAGGAATGTCCACATTCAAGACCTCTTTGAACAGGCGCTGCACAAATCCCTCGTTCATTTCCATGATATCTTCCTGATCTACAAAGCTCATTTCCAAGTCGATCTGGGTAAATTCCGGCTGACGGTCGGCTCTTAAGTCTTCGTCCCGGAAGCATCTGGCAAGCTGGATATACCGGTCATATCCGGAGATCATCAACAGCTGTTTGTAGATCTGGGGAGACTGGGGCAGGGCGTAAAACTTCCCATTGTGAATACGGGAAGGGATCAAATAGTCCCTGGCCCCCTCCGGAGTGGATTTCATCATCATCGGAGTTTCAATTTCCAGAAATCCATTTTCATAGAAGTATTCTCTGGCAACCCGAGCGATTTCATGGCGCATGATCAGATTATCCTGTAAGCTCTTCCTCCGCAGATCCAAATAGCGGTATTTCAGCCGGATTTCGTCGTTTACCTTTGTCTGATCCGAAATCGGGAAGGGCGGGGTCTGGGCATAGGAAAGGATTCTCAGATCGGTGACAGAAATTTCAATCTCCCCGGTCTTGATTTCGTGATTCACTGCTTCCCGCTGAATCACGGTACCCTTTGCCATCAGCACATATTCCGGCTTGACCGACTTCGCCTTATCAAATACCTCTTTTTGAGTATTCTCATCAAAGGTCAGCTGCACAATGCCGGTGCGGTCTCTCAGATCGATAAATACCAACGGCCCTTTGTCCCTTTGCTTCTGCACCCAACCGCCGACTACAACCTCTTTTCCAATATCTTTACGGTCCAGCTCATTACAATAGCAGGTACGTTTTAAACCTTTCATGGTGTCTGCCATAACTTTATCTCCTTTCGCCTCTTGCGTTTATCCCTTAAATCCCATCAAATCAGCCAGCGCAGTATCTCCCATCTGTTCGGCCAGCTCGTCCGTCATCTTTGCTAAATTGGCGTCATAGAGCACCTGGGCAAGCTGCTCGGTTTCAAAGCTGACTTCTCTGGGTTCGCCGCCAGCCATATCCTTGAGGGTCGCTTTTCCGCTCTCCAACTCGGCATCCCCTAAAATCATGGAAAATCTTGCGGAAATTTTATTGGCATATTTCATCTGTGCCTTGACGCTGCGGTTCATGGTATCGCATTCCACAAAAAAGCCTTCCGTTCTCAGCTTATGGGCCAGAGAACAAGCTTTGATATTTGCCGCTTCTCCCATACTGCCGATATACAGCTCGCAAGGCTCCGGCGCCGGGATCTCGATTCCCTGTTCCTTCAGCACCAACAGCAGGCGCTCCAAGCCCATGCCAAAGCCCAGCGCCGGCGTCTGGTCTCCTCCCATCTGGGACACCAGGCCGTCATACCGTCCGCCGCCGCAGACGGTGGATTGTGCGCCCAAATCATTGGAGATAAATTCGAACACCGTTTTGGTATAATAATCTAACCCTCTTACAATATTCGGATCGATTTCAAAATCGATTTCCAAGGCTTTTAACCGAGTTTTTACCCCTTCAAAATGCTCTTTGCACTCGTCGCAGAGATAATCCAGCACCACCGGAGCCCCTTTTGCAATCTCAGAGCAGACCGGGCTTTTACAGTCCAGAATCCGCATGGGGTTTTTCTCCAGTCGTTCTAAACAGGTTCCGCATAATTGATCCCGATACTGTTCAAAGTACGCCTTCAGCGCCTTATGATATTCTGCCCGGCAGGTGGGACAGCCGATCGAATTGATGGAAAGGGTGATATTCTCAAGGCCCAACAAATCAAAGATGTGCTTGGCAATAGAAATAACCTCCACATCCGCGCTGGGAGACTGGCTTCCGAACATCTCTACTCCAAACTGATGGAATTCTCTCAGCCTTCCGGCCTGAGGACGTTCATGCCGAAAACAGGGGGTAATATAGCAGATCTTTAACGGCAGCGCTTCTTTTAAAAGCCCGTTTTCGATCGCTGCCCGAACAGCGCCCGCGGTCCCCTCTGGCTTTAATCCGTACAGATCCTGGCCTTTTTCCGCCTGCACCTGATACATTTCCTTCTGTACCACGTCGGTAGTATCTCCCACCGAGCGCTTAAACAACGCCATTTCCTCAAAAGTAGGGGTTCTCATTTCTTTAAACCCATAAAGCGCCGCCGTCTCCCGCAGCAACTTTTCTAAAAACTGCCACTGATAAACCTCGCTCCCCAAAATATCCTGAGTACCTCTGGGGGCTTTTATTATTTTTGCCATAAGCTTTTATCCTCCTTGTTCAATTACAAAACGCTTCCTTATAATCAATAAATGCTCCTCATCCCGACAAAAGGGACGAAGAGCATTCTCCGCGGTGCCACCCTAATTAGAATAAACCTTACTTATTCCTCTCAAGTTTTATCCCATAACGCAGGATCAGCGACCAGCTCCAAAGCTGTCTTCTCAAAACCGTTTCACAGGACACTCACACCGCCTGTCCCTCTCTGAAGTGGCGTATTCTGATACTCTTTCTTTTTCCTCGCCGGTATCTTTTATTGTTTCACATTACTTTGGATTTACGATATTTCTCCAATCTAAGTCTCCGCGTTCCAAGCCGTGAATCAAAACCTCCGCCGTTGCGATATTAGTAGCAATGGGAATATTATGCACATCACATAAACGGAGCAGATTGTTTTCATTTACTTCATTCACTTTAGTTGCCAAAGGATCTCTAAAAAATAACACTGCATCAATTTCATTGCAAGCTACACGAGAAGCAATCTGTTGTGCTCCTCCCTGCACTCCACTCAAGAAACGAGAAATGGTGAGCCCTGTCGCTTCCGCTACAAATTTACCTGTTGTCCCTGTTGCGCACAGTCTATGCCGGCTCAACACGCCACAATAAGCAATGCAAAACTGAACCATCAATTCTTTTTTTGCGTCATCTGCAATAATCGCAATATTCACAGCTAAAACCTCCTATAATTTTTCTACTACCAACGGGACATAACTGCCTTCTATCCTTGCCGCAATCGCAAAAAACACCCGACTAATCACAGTTTTCTCATCAGGCTGCTTTCCTTGGGTCAAGCAATACTGGTATTCCGCATCTTCCGGCACAACGCCCAGCAGCTGAGCCCCTACGCCGTCGATCACATCATCTAAATCGTGTATAGCAGATTTTCGCATCGCCGCTTTACTCACCCGGTTAATGATTAACCTGTAATTATGAAAATCAGCCTGCTCGATTAAAGTAGCCACCTTGGCGCCGTCCCGGATACAAACCGGATCTGGTGTTGTTACAATCAGCGCCAAATCTGATAGGTTTTTGACGGATAGAATACTGATTCCCAACCCCGCTGGGGTATCAACAATTACGTAATCATAGCTGCGTTTCAATGAACGGATACAGTCAAGCACACGGTCAAAGTGAAAGTCAGAGGAAATATTAGCCGGTGCCGCCATATAGTCTAAACCGTTGAATCCCTCAATGGAAAGAATTGCATCAGACAGGGTACAATTTTCTGATACCACGTCGCCCAAATCGTAAACCACCTGATTTTCTGCACCTAACATAATGTCCACACAACGCAAACCAATGTCTAGTTCCAGAATAATCACTTTTCTTCCCATTTTCGCAAAAGCCACCGCGAGACCAACGCTGACCGACGATTTTCCCGCGCCGCCCTTTCCTGATGTAATGGAGATTACAGTTGCCATTCAATTCCCCACAAACCGCAAGTCTACTGCCGAATAAGCATAGCTCACACAATTTTAAATAATTCTTCTTATATCATTGTAACAAAGACGAAGTATTTTGTCAAAATATTTTTCTAATTCAAGCTGTTTCTTATTGACAACTTACAGAATATCATCTAATTCTTGTGGATATTGTTGAGTTGTTTCCTGCTGCGCCTGTTGTTTGGCTTCCTCATAAGCTTGCAAAATTTCTACCATCATACTGCTGGAACCGTCCGCGTCCACCATAATACAGGAAATTGCGATCTCCGGATCCTCCGCCGGATAAAAACCGATAAAGTCACTGTTAATACGTTCCACAGAAGAAGTCTGCGGAGAGCCTGTTTTCATTGCAACAGAATAACCGCTGTTGCGCAGGTTCCTGATGGTCTGACTTACTTCTACCATTCCGTCTTTTACCGTTTCAGCGGCTTCATTTGGGATCGTAAATCCCTCGTTGGCTACCACTGGCTGGGTTTCTTCAATCAAATTGCCTTCGTAATCCCAAACAGAATCTACCAAATGGGTCTCATACCGTGTGCCTTTATTGGCGATGGTCATTGCTTCAGAAGCCATACTCAAAGGAGTTACAAGCGTCAGGCCCTGTCCAATGGAAACCTGGAGGATATCACCAGGATTCCAGCCTTCTCCTACGCCGTCCTCCTGCAATTCATCTGCCAAAGCTTCGCTTCCAATCTGTCCCGTCGGCTGACTCAGTTCTAAGCCAGTGTCAACGCCCATTCCCATCTGATTGGCATAATAGGTCAGCTTCTCACTTCCCAGCCGTCGGCCGGTATCATAAAAGAAGATGTTACACGAATATCTCAACGCTGTAATCACATTGATGGGACCGCTATGGCTCAACTGCAAACAGCTGGGTGTATAGCTGGGTGCAAAGTACATATACGGGTTCGAGCAGGTAATCAGCGTATCCCTAGTAATTAGCCCTTCCATCAACCCTCCTGTCGCTACAATCGGTTTAAAGGAAGAACCTGGCCGATACAGCCCCTGCACAGCCTTATTAAACAACGGTTCTCTGGAATCCTCCAGCAAAGAAGCATAATCCGTCTTAAACTCTTCAATGGTATAGTTCGGGCAGCTTGCACAGGCTAAAAGCTCTCCAGTCTTCACATCCACTATGACAATGGCACCACCCTTACAAGGATAAGTTCGGCTGGAACTGTTATAAGTATTCATAAAATCTTCCATGATATCCTGTACCTTTTTTTGCAGAACAGAATCAATGGTCAGCCGCACTGTATTTCCCGCTACCGCTTCTTCCAGCACATTAGTTTCGATAATCTCTCCGGATTCATTTTGGAGTACCTCTACTCTGCCGTCGGTGCCTTTGAGCACATCCTCCATAGTCTGCTCAATCCCGGCTTTCCCGATGGTATCGTTCATCTGATAGCCTTGTTCCTTCAGTTCGTCATATTCTTCGGCATAGATCGGCCCCACATATCCGATCAAATGGGAAGCAATATCCTCGTTCAAATAGACCCGAGTAGGGATTTCCTCTACGGTAACTCCTTTCCAGACATAGCCCAGCTCTTTGACCTTCACGACCAATTCTGAGCTGATATCCTCTGCAAAGGTATACCGGTTGTTGGAGGAAAACTCCTTCCGTTCCATCGAATAGCGCACTGCGGCAATATCAAAAGCATCCTGTTCACTGTATATTGGATACTCGTCAGGATTTTCCAGCATTTTCTCCATGCACTCCGCCGCAGTGGCATCAGCGGAAAGCCCAAGACTCTCCTTCAACTCCTGAATATCCTCTTTACGGTCCTCATCTGAAGAAAAAACATATTCGCCATCTTGCTCATAGATCGGATAATTGTTGATATCATACCGAGTGAGCATTTTGTCCACACAGTTTTCGGCCGTAGCATAATTGCCCAAACGAAGCACACTTTGCCTCATCTGGGTGATCTCGCTTTCCTTTTCTTCCTGGAAGACATAATTTCCGCCAGAATATTCAATGGGACATTCGTTTACCCATTCCACACCTTCTTCTCGGAAGAGCTTAATCATTTTATAAATCAGTTCATTTAAATGTTCCCGATCTACAAAGCCCCAGTCCAACACTACGTTATAACCGGCTTTTGTCGTAGCCAAAACCCGTCCGTATCTGTCGGTAATGTCTCCCCTAGCCGCCTGTATATCATAAGAGCTAGTGGTGTTTGTCTGCACCTGGGTTAAAAAATCATCTCCCTGGACAATCTGAAACTGCATCATCCGCAAAGAAGCCCCTGCGTACAGCAGCATAATCACAATTGCAAGTGCAATAATCCGTACCCGGGAGGATGGAACGATATATTTTCCCATCATTTTCCTCCTGCTTTTTCTTTTTCATTAAACCCGAGGATTTTCATTAAACCGAAAAGCTACCGCCTTTATCAAAAAATACACGGGTATGGTTATTATTGTGGTATAAATAAGTGTTGGAAGTGTGTAATTCAATAAAATAATGTATGAACTGTCATAACTCCAAATGAGATAATAAAAAAGATAGTCCAGCAGTCCTTCTAAAAGCATCACCATCGCAACAAAGAACAAAGCATTCAGCAGATTATTCCGCATCAAATACATAATCAGCAGCGAAATGGCAATGCAGCAGCACATCAGAATTACTGCATGAAACCCAAACACCTTTCCTGACGAGATATCCCAGAATAGTCCCGCGACAACACCAAATGCAGCTGAGGCTGCCTCGCTTTCAAATAAGGCGATACAGACCACCAGCGGCGTAATCAAAACGGGTTTAATCCCCAATATTTGAAACAGCATCGGTGTAGTCTGCAAAACGTAAAATACAAGGAGCAGCAATCCGTAAACAACCCATTTTATTTTATTTTTATATGACTGAATCACAATCAAACGCTCCTCTGTCAAGGTTATTCTTCACTTTGCTCCTCATCTCCGGCTCCCTGACCCAAAAAGTCGGTGATTACCACTACTTCCTGCAGCTTCAGGATATCATTGGCAGGGGTAATCTGAGCGTAGTAACTGGTTCCGGTGGATTCCATCCGCACTTGTTTCACTGTGCCGATGACAAGATCTTTTGGGAAAATACCGCTGGAACCGGAGGTCACAATCAGATCTCCTTCCGTCAGTTCCTCTTCCAGCAATTCCATCTTGCAAAGGTTGCTCTCGGCAAGCTCAATATCTCCTACGACGATCCCCATCTGTTCCGATTGATTGACGTCATAAGCCGCAACACCGTTGATCTGGGGGCTCAAAATTGTGCGCACAACAGAGTACAAAGGCCCTACCCGTTCCACAATACCCACAAGACCGCTGTCGGTAATCACCGGATCCAAACGGCTCACGCCATTTAAGTAGCCCTGATCAATGGTAAAGGTCTCATATTTATTCTCCGGATCTCTCGCGATAATAGAGGCGCTCTGAAACTGAAAATCCGGATGTTCGTCCTTAATTTCCAGATAATTTTTCAGTTCTTCGTTTTCCCGCTTATAATCCTCAAAATCAATCAAATCCTGCCGCAATTGATCCACTTCCGCCTGCAACTTCTCATTTTCCTCCGCAATGGCGTCGGCATTGACATATTTACTTAAAAAATTTGTCACACCGTTGGAAATACCGGAGGCCACCTTCTGAAACGGAACCGTCACATAGCTTAGAAGCTTTTCCGGCATGCTGGCAATCCCGTCCCGGGATGCGGAATACAGCATAATACCGAATAAAATCGCTATCACCGTCATCAGTATTTTAAAGCGCATGCTTTTAAAAAATTTTTCCATAATCCTGTTTCCACACTCCTACATTATGATAGGAAAAGGGGCAGGCATCGGTCAAAACCGTTCCCGCCCCAGCGATTCTATCTAAGCTGTCTGCGACCTTCCAATTAGTATCTGGAGTCGTCCTCTGCCAGCACATCGCCCAGTTTGCTGAAATTGTCCAGAACCTGTCCAGTTCCCTTCGCCACGCAGTCAAGAGGATCTTCTGCAATATGGACCGGCATACCGGTTTCCCGGCTGATGAGAATGTCGAGACCGGACAGCAATGCGCCGCCGCCTGTCAGAGTAACGCCCTGGTCGATTACGTCCGCAGCCAATTCCGGAGGAGTCCGTTCAAAGGTAATCTTCACCGCTTCCAAAACCTGTGCGATCGGCTCTTCCAACGCCTCTCTGATTTCTTCCGAAGAAATGGTGATATTCTGAGGCAAACCGTTTAACAGGTTTCTGCCCTTTACTTCCATGGTACGTTCTTCCTCCATCGGATATGCAGAACCAATTTCAATTTTAATATTTTCCGCAGTCCGTTCCCCGATGAGCAAATTATATTTTTTCTTGATGTAGTTGATGATAGAAGTATCAAACTCATCTCCGCCGACACGAACGGATTTCGCCGTTACAATGCCTCCCAGAGAGATAACTGCCACCTCAGTAGTGCCGCCGCCGATGTCTACGACCATGCTGCCGGTGGGTTCTTCTACCGCCAAGCCTGCGCCGATTGCCGCCGCCATCGGTTCTTCAATAATGCTTACCTTTTTCGCTCCCGCACGTTCCGCGGCTTCTTTTACCGCCCGGCGTTCTACCGCGGTTACTCCAGAAGGAATACAGATAACTACTCTCGGTTTGGAAAAAGTGCTCTTATTCACCGCACGACGGATAAAGTCCTGCAGCATGCTGGTGGTAATATCAAAATCAGCGATAACCCCATCCTTTAACGGACGAACCGCCACAATAGAACCGGGTGTTCTTCCGATCATGTCCTTTGCTTCCTGGCCTACGCTTTTTACCGTATCGTTTCTGGTATCCACCGCTACCACGCTAGGTTCCCGGATAATAATTCCTTTTCCCTTCATATATACCAAGGTATTTGCTGTACCTAAATCAATTCCAATATCTTTTGAAAACATTGTGTCTGGCTTCTCCTTTCCAATTTCATACGACTTCGTTTTTCAGTTTTTCCTATCATATTATACCCGCTCCCGGCGGGTTACACAATAGAAAAAGCCGAATTTTAATCAATATTTATAGTTTTGTAATATTTTTCTCAAAGTTTGCACCGGCAATCCCACCACATTGTAAAAATCACCGCTTATCTTTTCCACAAACAGACCCGCATATCCCTGAATACCATATCCGCCGGCCTTATCAAATGGCTCTCCGGTAGCAAGATACCAATTTAGATCCTCTTCAGACAGCTTGGCAAAAGTCACTCGGGTCGTTTTATGAAACACCGATTTTTTCCCATTGGGGAACAAGACGCAGACGCCTGAAATCACCCGATGGGTTCTGCCGGACAACGCCTTTAACATCTGTCTGGCGCCTTCTTCTCCCTGGGGAATTCCAAAAATTTTCTGATCCGGCGATATGACGATGGTGTCACACCCCACAATCGTATCCTTCGGAAACCGTTCTCTCACTTCTTCCGCCTTTTTCTGCGCCAGGATTCTCACCAGCTTTTCCGGAATCCGTTCCGTAACGCCGCTTTCGTCAAATCCGGAAGGCTCTACCCGAAACTCTTTGGTAATCAGACTCAACAGTTCTTTTCTTCTGGGTGATCTGGAAGCTAAAATCAACATTCCTTAAATTCCTTTCCCTACTTTCGCATAAAAAATCAGGCTGCCAATCAGACAAAGCAAAATTGCCAGATTGATCTGAAAGGTAAAGCCTAAGGTAAGCTTGATGACGGACAGATCCAGCACCAGTGGATTCGGATCGCCAAAGCCTATGGTTTTTCCCCAGGTCAGAAAAGACAGGAAAGAAACCTGAGAGGCGATCTCCGTCAATACGGTACCGAGAAAAATCCCCATGAGAAAGAACAACAAAAATACCAGCGTTTTCTTCATGATTTTATCCCCTCATTCAAATCCAAATTTCCTCTTCCGGTAGAACCAAAACCCCCGGCACCTCTTTGGGTGTCATCCAGCTCGTCTGTCTCCTCCAGTTGAGGAAGCAGTACCGGAAGCAATACCATCTGAGCGATCCGCTCTCCTGGATGAACGACAAACGCCCGATCCGAGCCATTGTACAGAGGAATGATGATTTCTCCCCGATAATCGCTGTCTACTACGCCCACACAGTTGGCGGGGGCGATATGAAATTTAGAAGCAAGCCCGCTTCTGGCAAAGAGGAACGCACCACAGTGTTTCTCCTCAATTCCCAGGGCAATCCCAGTTCCCACCTTCACAATTTCTCCCGGCAGGATGGTGACCGGCCCTTCCAGACAGGCAAACAGATCATATCCTGCGCTTCCCTCTGTCGCCCGCTGAGGCAAACACGCCCCGCTTTTTACTTTTTTCACTTTTAATTGTTCCATTTGTTTCTCTATCCTTTAACGAATTTTTCGATAATATAAACCACGAGTAAAATCCCCATAAGGTTTTCCTTTTTGTAGAAACCGTTTGACAATTTTGGAAGATTCTTCCCGGCTTTCTTTGGTAAAATACAATTCCAGAAAATCAAAACCGCTGAAATCCTCCTGTTTGTCCGATAAATCCAGCGTCTTACAGTTTAGGATTTCACTGTATTTTGACCTGTTGCAGATCACCGGGAAACGATTGCCGAGCCTGTCTGTCACCGCATTTCTTCCCCGACAGCGGGCACAGCTTTCATACCGCTTCACCGGGCAGTTGCGTACAATCATCAGCGGAAGGCTGCCATACACAACGGCACCGCGCGTCCCATCTGGAACAGAAATGCGTCCAAGCTGCGCAAGATTTCCTTCCATTGACAGAACGATATCCTGTACGCCAAACCGACGATACTGTTCCACACTCCAGGAATTGGTGATGTTTAAAAAATGTGTCCCATATAACGCAAAACCCAGTTCCCTGCCGATTTGAATATGGGCCAAATTGGAAACCCCAAGTTTTTGAAATCCCTGCTTGCGTAAAACTGTCAGCTTTTCTATCGTTTTTTCCTCTGTACCGAATAAAATTCGGTCGGGTTCCAGAATAACTTTGCCTTTTTCTGGCAATAATACGGCTGCGTGTTCCATCACCTCATCTACTGGCAGATAAATCATCTCAAAATCGTCCTGCCAATTGGCCGACAGCTGGTCAAAGGAAGCAAAACGTCCCCGAATGGTGGGAAATTTCCCCTTGGGTAAAGGAGCAACCCTCTGCGGGAATACCGCCTTTTCCTGAAGAAAGGGAATTTCCCTGCCTTCTGTCCGCAGTTTGTTAAGGCGTTCTACCGCCTCACGGCGCAGAGCGTTGAGCTTTGATTTCGGAAGCATCAACCCGGGCGCAATGTTTGCGGTAAAACGATCCAAATAATAGGGAGTATCTCCCAGCTTTCCCAACGCCTCTTGAGCCAGCTCCTTCGTCGTCGGCTTATTCACCGCCTTTTGGGGAAGTTCTCCCAATACAGCGGCTTCCTGTCCCTCCCCATCTGTGAGGATCAGCTTTGCGGGACAGTCCGGCTCCATCTCAAAATCCATCGAGATCGGAAACACCTGCTTGTTTTTCCGATAAATCTCCTGCAATTTTCCCAGCACTTCCCCGGTCGCCGCAGTCACGTCTTCTTTTCCGCGGAAGCCAAACATCGTCCCGTCAATCTTTCCTTCCAAGTAGCCGTCTGTGAAGCCGCTTCTGGAAAAGACTGCCCGGAGAGTCTGTAAATCAGCGGGACGTCCCTCCATCAAATCCCTGTAGGCGGCAGAGGCTGCAGCAACATACTCCGGTCGCTTCATTCTCCCCTCAATTTTCAGCGAGGTCACGCCGATTTCTTCCAGACGCCTGATCTGTTCCGCCGCGCAGAGGTCTTTTAAGGACAGGTCATAGGCCTCTCCCTTTTGCCCGTCCCTCACCCGGAAGGGCAGACGGCAGCTCCCGGCGCAACTGCCCTTGTTTCCGCTTCTGCCGCCGATTGCCGCACTCATATAACATTGACCTGATACACTCATGCACAGTGCCCCGTGAATAAATACCTCGGTTTCGATGTCTACCTTCTGTATGACTTCCTCGATTTCCTTTAACGTCATTTCCCGGGCAAGAACCACTCGCGTCATGCCCAGATCCGCCAAACGCTGGGCTCCTTTCGGCGTATGCACCGTCATTTGGGTAGACCCGTGAATCGGCATAGCGGGACACAGAGTTTTCGCCAAGGATACCACACCCAAATCCTGGACGATCAGGCCGTCCACACCAGCCTCGCAGGCGGTGCGGAGCGTCTCGCTCAAAGCCGGCAGTTCTTCCTCAAAGACGACGGTGTTTACTGTCTGATAGACTTTCACCCCATAAAGATGGCAGAAGTCTACCGCCTGCTTTAAGGCTATTCCATCAAAATTTTCCGCATTTTGCCGGGCACTGAACCCCTTCTGTCCCAAATATACGGCATCGGCGCCGGCCATGACGGCTGCCCTTACCGATTCCATTCCTCCTGCCGGAGCCAATAGTTCCATGCTGATAAAATCCTTCCTTATTTCCCGTCGTCATCCAACTTTTCTTTTAAGGTATATAAATTGATTTCATTCCACAGGTCTTTATTTTCCTGTTCCAGTTTTTCCAGCTTTTTCTGAAGCTCTTCTACCTTTGCCTCGGCCTTTGTTGCCTCATCGATATATTTTTTGATCTGATAGCGCAGATTGTCGCTCTCGCCCAATGCCTTGGCTTTTTCATCCAGAATATCCATACCGGCCAGAATACATGCCGTTGTCAGCGGCAGAGTCCGGTCGCTATCCATAATATCCCGAATTTTTTTATCCAAGGTTCTGGAAAGCTCCACCACATATCGTTCTTCTTCTGTCGTCTGCAACAGATAGTCTTTTCGCGCAATGCTGACTTTTACCTGATTCATCTTCGAGCTCCTCCTTCTTTGTTTTATTCCGCTCGTCATACAGTTTTTATTATATTATACATTCTTTTGGGATTCAAGAGAAAGCATTTCTTTTCCTTTTCAATCTTTTTTCTCTATGCTACAATGGCAATACAACTTTCATGAGTATCATAATTAGAAAGGATGATCAGTATGGAACCACATGCGGCAAAACGGGTATTCCTCTTGGATGAACTTCGCGGCTTTGCCATCCTGTGTATGGTGGTTTATCACGGTGTTTTCGACTTTATCGTTGCTTTCCATTGGGATTTTCCCTTCTTCTTCAGCCCTTTTATGAATACCGTCCGGGATCTGTTCGCCGGACTTTTTATCCTGATTTCCGGAATCGTCTGCCGATATTCCCGAAGCAACCGAAAACGGGGCCTTCTGTGTTTTTGCTGCGGGCTTCTCATGACGGCGGTAACCCTTGTGATCCTTCCGGATGAACCGATTTATTTCGGTATCCTTCATCTTTTGGGAAGCAGTATGCTGTTGTTTTCCCTAATGGAACCGCTGATCGACCGAATCCCCAGAGCCGCAGCAATTGGCATCTTTTTTCTACTGTTTGCCTTTACCTATGGTCTGCCATACCGCCAGTTAGGTTTTTTCTCTTACCCGATTTTCCAGTTTCCGGCAGATTTCCCTCCCAACAACTATTTTTGCTTTCTGGGAATCATCAACGGCAGTTTCGCCTCAGCGGACTTTTTCCCCCTGTTTCCCTGGCTTTTTCTGTTTCTCTTAGGGACGGTGGTTGGCCTTTTTTTCCGGGAGCATAAAATGCCGGCCTGCTTTTACCGTTCCCATATTCCATTTCTGGGTGCGGTGGGCAGAAAAACCCTCTGGATCTATCTGCTTCATCAGCCTGTTCTGTTTTTACTCATGCTGCTTTACAGCGCTCTCAGCGGTGCCTCTCTCGGATTTTAGCAGAGAGGCCAAAAGGATAGTAAACAGAAATTTATCTTACAGAACCCTATGGGTTCTAAACTCCGTTTGTGGGGGGTACCGCCCCCCACACCCCGGCTCAATTTTGCTCGCCCAAAATTGAGAAAAAGGGCGCCGCTCAAACGCCGCGGCGGCTTTGGTGCGGGTTTAACAAGTGTTCTCCTAACCATATAAGAAGGAAAAATTTAGTTTATCGCTCGGGCTGGCGGTTGTTTTAGCAGAAACTGATATTTTCCGTTGTACTCCGTTAGGAGCCAACTTTTAAGATTTACACAAGCCTTCACGGCGTTTGAGTGAAGCGTTTTGTGTCCTTTGGCGCTCACCAAAGGACATCGGGGTGCCGGGGTGAAACGCCCGGCAAACGAATTGGTAAAACAAATTT
>CALWNT010000142.1 GCA_944382885.1 uncultured Clostridia bacterium
TCATCGCTATAACAAAAGAGCTTGCAGATACTCTACGCAAAAATAAAACTATCGACTGGCAAAAGCGTGAGTCTGCAAGAGCAAAAATGCGTATGCTCATTAAGAAACTTTTGAAAAAGCACAAGTACCCGCCGGAGGGTATGGACGATGCAGTTCAAACGGTTATGACCCAATGCGAACTTTGGACAGATAATATGATGGAAGCGTAGGTTGACGGAGAATGAATATGGATAAGAGATTTCAATGGACAGAATTTTATATGGAGTTGGCTTCTGCCCTACTTCCTTACAAAAACAATAGAAGCGAACTGATTGCCAAGCTCAAAACCATCTTTGCCGATGCCGGAATGAATTTTCCGTTTAAGGAAAGAGGGAAAGAAGTATATGAGGACATCTGCCCATTTACCGTTTTTGGCTCGTTCAACAAGGGTATAACAAATGCCAATCGCATAGCTTTGTTGGAACAATTTGCAAAGCAATTCTCGATTAAGGCTGCCGTACCGACTGAGTTTGACGGCATTCCGGTAGTAATGAATTTAAGTGCGTGGTTCTTTGCGTATAAAGAAAATCGTGGAGAACACGACATAGATAACCTTTGGGATTTGCTTGAAAAAGCAATAGCATATTCCGATGAAGCCTCCACAGATAATAAAAATGCTTTCATTGCTGCTTATGACACAGTTACAAAGCAGAAAATGATTAAGTGGAATATTACGATGGGACTTTATTGGGCGAGACCATATACATTCATCAATTTGGACTCTACCAACAGAGCCTTTATTACGGATGTAGACAATATGCCCCATTATTTCACGACCATATTCTCGGATATAAATAAAGGCTTACCCGACGGAAGAAACTATTTGTTTATGTGCGAGCAGGCAAAGAATGCTCTTAATCAGAAGGAATATGAGTATCACAGTTTCCCCGAACTGTCTTATTATGCTTGGAAAAGCAACCAATCGGGCAAAACAGAAGAAACCACGACAACCACAGTTGATTCAAATATAAAAGAAACAAATTATTGGATTTACTCTCCCGGTGACAACGCTTCAATGTGGGACGAGTTCTATAAATCCGGCATAATGGGTATCGGTTGGGACGATGTTACAGACCTTAAAGGATTTTCTTCAAAAGAGGAAATCAAAGATTATATGAAAAAGGTTTACGACCCAAGTTACTCCTACAAAAACAACGCTCATTGCCTTTGGCAGTTTGCAAATGAAATCAAAGTCGGCGATGTGATTTTTGTCAAAAAAGGAATGCATAAAATTATCGGCAAAGGCATTGTAACTTCCGATTATATCTATGATACATCAAGAAGCACATACAAGCACATTAGAAAAGTTGACTGGCAAAATAAAGGCGAATGGGAACATCCCGGTCAGGCAGTTATGAAAACGCTCACCAACATATCGGCTTACCCCGATTATGTTCAAAAGCTGCTTGCTTTGTTTGCGGAAGATACTTCTGAAGAAGTATCGGAACAAAAGGAAATCAAATATCCGTTGTATTCAAAAGATGATTTTCTGAATGAAGTCTATATGGACGAAGATACATATAACACTCTGACGGAATTGCTTGAAGCAAAATACAATGTTATTCTGCAAGGCGCACCCGGTGTCGGAAAGACTTTTGCGGCAAAGAGACTTGCTTACTCTATAATGGGACAGAAAGACACAAGCCGTGTAGCAATGGTACAGTTTCATCAAAGCTACTCTTATGAAGATTTCATTCAAGGGTACAGACCGTCAAAAGACGGCTTTGAACTTGAAAACGGAACATTCTATAAGTTTTGCAAAGAAGCGGAAGAAGATAATGAACGCCCTTATTTCTTTATTATTGATGAAATCAACCGTGGTAATTTGAGCAAAATTCTCGGTGAACTTATGATGTTAATCGAGAAAGATAAGCGTGGCGAAAAAATCAAACTGCTTTATTCTAATGAATGGTTTACTGTACCTCAGAATGTCAGAATTATAGGTATGATGAACACCGCTGACAGAAGCCTTGCATTAATGGATTATGCGTTGAGGAGAAGATTTGCTTTCTTTGATTTCGCACCGGCGTTTTCTTCGGAAGGCTTCAAGAATTACTTGGCGGAAAAGAATTCTCAAAAATTAGAGAGTCTGATAACTGCCGTCGAGTCACTTAATAACACCATTTCTTCTGATGAGTCATTGGGAGATGGTTTCAGAATCGGTCACAGCTATTTCTGTACCGATGGAGAAATTACTGATGAATGGCTCAAATCCGTTGTGGAATATGAAGTAATACCGCTTATCAAAGAATACTGGTTTGACGAGCCGACAAAAGTTAGAGATTGGTCTGCTACTTTAAGGAGTGCAATTAAATGATTCGCATACAGAACATATACTATATGCTTTCCTATGCGTTTCAGGTTCTCAACGAAGATGGCTATAAGCAGGTTGCTACCGAAGAATTTGAAAATGCAGCTGAACTATGTGCTGCCATATTGATAAAAGGTGTTTCTTCTCAGCTAAAACGAGGATTGGGCAAAGAGTATATTTTTCAAACGGAGGA
The DNA here is from genome assembly GCA_944382885.1 of uncultured Clostridia bacterium. Taxonomy (GTDB): domain Bacteria; phylum Bacillota; class Clostridia; order Oscillospirales; family Ruminococcaceae; genus Massiliimalia. Next base: position 2,544 of record CALWNT010000142.1, read on the forward strand.
ATTATCTACATTAAGGGGTAAAATTGATATTTCTGCTTCGGTAAAAGAGCAAACAATGCTGAGAAAACGCCTTGTCTGCAACTATGATGAGTTTTCGGTCAATTCATATATGAATAGAATTATCCGAACAACAATGGACACTCTCGTAAGAAGCAATATCAGCAAGGACAGAAAAAAACAGCTTCGTAAGCTCCTCATTTATTTTGCAGAAGTCGAACCTTTGAACCGTGAGAGCATAAATTGGAAGCTTCAATTTAATAAGAATAATCAAACCTATCAGATGTTGATTTCAATTTGTTATCTGATACTCAAAGGATTGCTACAAACAACCTCTGATGGAAGTACAAAGTTAATGGATTTCCTTGATGAGCAGCGTATGTGCAGGCTTTATGAAAAGTTTATCCTTGAGTATTTTAAGAAGGAACACCCCGAAGTTAAGGCGTCGGCTTCTCAAATTCCGTGGGATACAGATGATGGATACAGAGAAATGCTCCCTGTTATGCAGAGCGATATAATGTTAAAACAGGGAGACAGAACATTGGTTATAGACGCCAAGTATTACGCCCATACAACGCAGAAGCAGTACGATGTGAACACTTTGCATTCGGGCAATCTCTATCAGATTTTCACTTATGTAAAAAATCTTGATACAGGAAATACCGGCAATGTGTCGGGAATGCTGCTCTATGCTAAGACTGACGAATTGGTGCTGCCGAATAACAATTATAAAATGGGCGGAAATGCAATCTCGGTCAAAACGCTTGACTTGGATTGTGATTTTGCAGAAATCAGAAAACAGTTAGATGATATTGTAGGCTCTTGTTTTGAAACTATATGAGCCATTGGAGCTGATAAAGTAATGGATAATAAGAAAGCGATAATACTTGAATTATCGGTTGATAAGGACAAATATATATTTCCGAGGAGTATATCAGAAGCGCTTGTTGAAGCTTCTGATGAGTTGAGTGATTTGGATGTCCAATTGAATGAAACTCTTGAAACTATTAAGAACTTGACTCCGAATTGCGATAAATATGATTATATTCTGTCTGCAAGTTCGGGCGCCTTATGTGGAATACTTGATGTCTTTCTTGTTGGAAAACCCGGTGAGTCGTCGTTGGGAGATATGACGGATGAATGGTTTGCAAACAGGACGATTGATTTTGCCCAATTTTGCGGTTATCAGGGCGAAAATGACTCTTTATCATCAGCGGTAAGCTATCTTGAGCAGAAATTCAAAATCCCTTATGACCAAAGTGTCGGAGGCGGGGTGTTTCGAGAGTTAATAAATCTGACTCCGAGTAATCATCACTTCAAATCACTGGGACATAATCCGACTTTGTTAGGCTTGTTCTTTTCTATTCTTAATCAATTTACAAATACTTCTGATTTTATATCAGACGGCGAACTTATATCTTTGAACAATTCTGACGGGAAATTTGAGCTTAAAGGCAATAATATACCCGGCAAGCTCTTTTGTGGCATTGCAAATTGGATTGGACATTTAATTTCAGATGTCTCCGGTTCTTCGAGCAGTAAAGGTAGAGGTATGGGCATACCGTCGCCAATATGGTCTTGGAGTAACGATGTAATAGCAATAAAGAGAAAACTAAATGTTCCTGCATCTGAATTTGATAAATCTGTAAATGATTTGGCTTTGAAATTGTTTGAAAAGGGCTATGATAGCAGATTCCAAACAACGCAGGCAATTCCGGTATTTATCAATGAAATGGTCGTCAGGTTGTTTTATTCGATTCGACGCCTGATAAAATACTATACCTCTACGCCAAAAGAAAACAGAAACGGCAAGTTGCTATGGAAAACTTGCGAGCCATTTTCAAATGCAACGGTAAAAAGAATGTTGACCGTTGCTCACGGTACATTCTGCTTAATAGATATTGGAGATGCTTCAATTCGGGCAATTTCGACAGGCGGCGGTACTTTTAATGCCGTTGAGTTCTTTATGAGATTAAACATCATAGGCATTGGACGCTTCACAATATCTATTTACGGAGAAATTAAACGAGGAGTACAATCAAAGACAGCAACCAATGATGTGTCACTCATAAAAAGAGAAAAAATTATCGTCGATGATTACATAAGTGGCTTAACGATGCTTTCGGAGGCATACGATGACAAGGAACTTTTATCTTTTGTTGCTGACCTGAAAGAAAGCGGGCTATATAAGGAGTCGTTTGAAAAATCAGTCCTACTCGCAAAAAAACGCAATGTGCCTGAAGATGAAACTATAAAATCAAAAGCAGAAATAGATGCCTATTTTCAAGGAGGCTCCTTATAATGAAATGTAAGAAAAAGTCAAAACTGAAAATTGCTCAGGACGAAGCTCAGGCAGCAATAAATGAAACAAATCAAATAATCGAGGAACTTGGTAAATACTCAAGCGATTTATGTGCAGAGCTAAATTCCATTCAAGAACTGTTTGATGAAATTCGCAACATCCCAAATGACAAAAAAATAGAGTGTGAAAGATTAAAAGAAATTCGACTGAATTGGAAACAACAAGCTGAAAAAATAGAAAGCGATTACAAGGCAGCAGCAGTTAAAAATGCCGGTGCAGGTGCAGCAGGCGTGGGAGCCGGAGTGGCTGTCGTTGCACTTGGTCCTACGGCTGCAATGGGAATAGCGACTACATTTGGTGTGGCTTCTACGGGAACTGCTATATCAGCATTGAGTGGAGCAGCCGCAACTAATGCCGCCTTAGCTTGGCTTGGTGGCGGAGCGCTTGCAGCAGGCGGTGGTGGTATGGCTGCCGGTAACGCCTTCCTTGCACTTGCGGGACCGGTTGGATGGGCAATTGCTGGAGTTGCGCTTATTGCGAGTGGCTTAATGTTTTGGAAATCCGCAAGTGATAAAAAGAGAATTGAAAATGTATTTACTCTTATCAGCGAGCGTGATGTAAAATCCTACAAACTTGCGATTGTTGAATTAAATGAGCGTATTGCAAGGATTGAAACGGAAACCAATATGCTTAGAGAAGCAATTAGTAATGCTAAAACTTTTGGAAAAGACTATATGGCTATGACCGAAGCACAGCAGTATGAACTTGGTTCCTATGTAAATCTTATGCTTTCGTCAACGCAGCTTCTTGTAAATCCAATAATTGGGTTGTTGCCTAAATTTGACGAGTGCGAATTTGATAAGTATATGGCTTGGGCAGATAGAAAAGCGGAAAAAACAATGTGCAATGACTATAAGCCATTGATTATTTCACTTTGTAATCTTCTTTATAAAATCGGATTGGATGATAAAGACAAGAAACTCTTATTTAAGACTTTCCGGAAAAACAAAAAAATGCTTGCTGCAATGAACATCAAAAAGAAAGAGTTTTCAACGGATATTATGGATGCCGTTGAAGAAGCTCTTTCATATAATTATGAGTTGCAGAGTCTAAATGCAAAACGGTAACTCTCCTACAAAGGAGAAACTAAATTTTCTGAGTGAGGTACGATTGAATGGACGAAAATGAAATCAGGAAAAGACTCGCTGGTCGTGCCGCAGAGTATGTGATGTTTAAGGACGATGAAGAAGAAAACGCCAAGACGACCGCAGAAGTATCTTCATCGGGTAATGTTATTGTATTTCCTGACTTTGAAAAGCTGAAAAGCGAAGTAGAAAAAATGCGTACAGAGCTGTCAATGCTTTTGCTGGAGCGTGACGAGCTTCAATTCGTTATCTGTAAGAATATTGAGACAGAATATATGCTGAAACTCGGCAGCATTGAGTATAGGGCATATGAAGCTCAATGTGCCGCTCTGCGACTGAAAAGAAAAATTGAATTGATTCAGGCAAAGAAAAACAGACAGGAAAAGGTAATTATTTCAGCCATTGAGGAAACGCTCGACAATGAATTTGCCGAGTATCAAAAACAGCTCGACGAGCAGATTGATAAGATGAATGACGCTCTTAAACGAAGCAAGGCGGAAGTTCTGTCTGACGAAGATAACAAGGAACTCAAAAAGCTCTATCGCAAAATAGTAAAGGCATTACACCCTGATATTAACCCCGATGTTTCAGAAGCACAGGTTCAATTATTTGATAATGCAGTATCAGCCTATAAAAGCGGCGATTTGGGAACATTAAGAATTATCAGCGAAATGGTCGGAAACAATCCGCTACCTGAACAGCATAAGGACGCTATGACACAGCTTGTCGAAGAACGAGAGCGTTTACAGGGATTACTTAAATCTATAAGAGATAGTATTGAAAGTATCAAATCAGAGTATCCGTACACGATGAAAGATATTCTTGAGGATACAGAGAAAACCGAGCAGAAGAAGCAAGAACTTGAGGGTATTCTTGAACAGTATAATGAGCTTATCTCTATTTATAAGGCGAAAATCGAAGAAATGTTGAGGTGAGATTATGGACGATTTGGTTAAATCCGGTGGCAGCGGACTTGTAGGGCTGTTACACGGCAAAGGCGGAGAGATTTCCATACCAAAACCCTTTGAAAAAGACATATTTCTTTTTGATACTTATGTAGCCGGAACGACCCATATTGAAGGCATTGAAGAATTAGAACCACATCTGAATGTTGATGACAGATTGGCGTTTTTTAGAGAACCTGATAACCGGTATGATACGCAAGCGATTGTCATTAAGACTGTTGACGGAGTTAAAATCGGTTATGTTCCGAAGCAGGACAATGTAATATTTGCCCGTCTAATGGACGCTGGAAAGCTCCTTTTCGGGAAGATTACTTCAAAAGAAAAGAAAGGTTCGTGGGTGAAGATTTATATTAAGGTTTTCCTGCACGAATAGAAACTCATTTAATAGACAAATAGTTAAAGACCGTCAGATCTCATTCGAGACTTGACGGTCTTATATTTTATGATTGTATTTAAGAAAGTCGTTTCGGTGGTCTTGCTTCCGAAGTTGGTAGCCTTGCGCTATGAGCGTATCTACTTTCAAAGCAATCAGGTTGATGTCAGAACTCATTGCTCGTGCAATTTGCTGAATGTCGTAGCCGTTTTCAATGTACTCCAAAATGGTGTCATCAGGCAGCGAAGCCTGAGAAGCAAAGATATTTGCTTCATACTCCATACGGTTTTCTCGCATATCGAATATATTAAATTCTTTGAAACCACCTGCCGCAACAGCTTCTTGTCTATGAAGAATATCGTGACCGATTTCGTGCCACAGTACTATCTGTTCCACGACAGGGTGCATACCGTTTTTGAGAAAGATGAAGCGGTTCTTTAATATGACCTTATATGCTCCACGCTGTTTGTCGAAGTTCCGATAGATGATATTTATGCCAAGCTCTTTTGCCACCCGGTAAGGGTTGCGAGTGCCACAGCGGTCAATGAGCCTGTTTACGATTTTTACAATCTCAGCCGTAGTGTAATATCCCAATTCGGCTCACCTCCTTGTAGGATAATTGTACCTGATATTTACCCTATAATAAAGTATAAACTAAATACTGTCCCATAAAGCGGACTTAGTTTCACTTCGAGGATTGCTCGTCTTTGCGATATTTCTTCGGGGTGTATTTTTTATTGTTCTTTTTGGCAATAAGATATGCTTCCTGAATAGCATCAACCATCTCACGCATATCTTCGTCTGCCAATTCGCCGCCGGCAAACAGACCGGTTACTTCTGCGAGTAATTCCTGAGCCTGCTTTGCCCCTCTGCGTCCATATTTATCTTCAACCTCAGCGATAAATGCGTCATCTTCCGAAAGCAGATAGTTTACATTTTCGCCGAGGGCTTCTGCCAATGCTTTATATCTTTCCATTCCTCTCGGACGGGATTTATCTTTTTCATAAGAACAGATTACACGAACGGTAACGCCTATTTTATTAGCCAATTCTTCCTGAGTAAGACCGAGTTTAGTCCTTCCGGCTTTGACTTTTTCACCGAATGTCATCTTTGTGTTCACTCCTTAATTAAGAATTTGTAGTTTAACTTCTTGTTACATCTTGACATTTGTACTTGAACTGCGTATAATAAGAAACAGGAAGTTGAACTACATATAGTTTACATTAAACTTCTTAAAAAGTCAAGGGGGTTCTGAAATAATGCGAAACATACTTCATTGCGATATGAACAATTTTTATGCCAGCGTTGAATGTATGCTCGACCCCACATTGAAGAAGTATCCTATTGCTGTTTGCGGTTCGGTCGAAGAACGACACGGTATTGTGCTTGCAAAGAATTACAAGGCAAAAGCATTTGATGTCAAAACAGGCGACGCAGTATGGCAAGCCAAACAGAAGTGCAAAGATTTAGTTGTAGTACCGCCACATTATGAGGAGTACATAAAATACTCAAAGCTCGCAAGAAGCGTGTATGAGCGATACACAGACCAAGTTGAACCGTATGGTATGGACGAGTGTTGGTTGGATATTAGTGGGACAGAGAAGATTTTCGGTTCGCCGGAAAAGGTGGCAAATGAAATTCGTGAGACAATGAAGTTTGAACTCGGATTAACGATTTCTGTCGGTGTTTCCTTTAATAAGATATTTGCGAAGCTCGGCTCGGATATGAAAAAGCCGGACGCAGTTACCGTAATATCAAAGGATACATTCAGAGAACAAATTTGGAAACTTCCTGCCGCTGATTTGCTCGGTGTAGGACGGGCAACGCAGCGTGTACTTGACAGCTACTACATCCGAACTATCGGGGATTTGGCGAATACCGACCCTGAGTTCTTACGCCGAAGGTTAGGAAAAAACGGAGTCGCTTTATGGAATTATGCTAACGGCAACGACCTTTCCCTTGTTGCAAAGAAAGACTTTGTTTCTCCGATTAAAAGTGTAGGACACGGTATAACTACGGTAGCAGACTTAGAGAAACCGGAGCAGGTGTGGCCCGTGTTTCTCGAATTGACCCAAGACATCGGACACAAACTCCGTGTTCACGGATTGAGTGCGGAAGGTGTCGCAATTCATATTAGAGACAATACACTTGATACAAGGCAATGGCAAACGAAGATTGCACTTCCTACACAGTCTCCGATGGTTATTGCAAAGACTGCTTTTCAACTCTTTGAAAAGAGATATGGGTGGCTTCACCCTATCCGTTCTGTAACGGTACAAGCCATAAATCTTATTCCACAGGACACGCCCCGTCAAATAGATATGTTTATGGATGCCGCAAAGCAGGACAAATTAGAGCGAATGGAAAAGTGTGTTGAGGAAATCAGACGGCGTTTCGGAAAGGACAGCATAAGGAATGGAGTTCTGTGTCAGAACTTGCGGCTACCACCGGAAAAAGCCGAAATCACTATGCCGACAGGTATGGTTGGCTAAGGAGGTCTTAATGTGATTGATGAAAAAGAGGTTACGGCTTATGTAAGAATGCCCGCCTGCTTTATGCAGGGGTGCAGTGAAGATATTGTTATCTTTCGTGCGGATGGCGGAAACCATTTTACCGATTACGGGATATATGAAGGAATGTTTCTTTTCTTTGACAGAAAAAAGCGTTTTAAGAAAGGGAGCCTTTCCTGTTATATCAATACTGCCGGAGATGAACGACCTAAGTACAAGGTTTCGGACAAGAGCATTACAGGATACCGGCACTTTGGAAGATTGGTTTTGACTTTGAGAAATTATGAGGTATGAAAATGGAATCCGAAAGACGAAAAGTATATGTTGAAGTAAATGTTACACACAGACCTGATGGAACGGCTCGTCCTTGTTTCATCAAGTTTGAAAATGATGAAAAATATGAAATAGACCGTGTTATTCAAAAATGCAGAGCCGCTTCTACCAAAGTAGGCGGAACCGGCATTCGCTACACGGTGCAGATTTGCGGCAAGCCCACATTTCTGTTTGATGAAGAAAACGGGAAGTGGTTTGTTGAAGCAAAAACCTGATGATAGGAGGTTTTGTGATTTGAAGCACTTATCGAGATTTGACATCGAAGCCATAGCTGCCAAATATGTTAAAGCATATATGGAACTTCCCGATGTCCGTAACACAAAAATATATAGGATTGACCCGGAATTGCTGTTGGCAAAAGTCCTCGGACTTACGGTTGAATATCAACATCTTTCTTATGACGGCAGTATTCTTGGAATGACTTCCTTTACAGAGCTTGGAGTACAAGTTCTTGAAGATGACGATAACGAAGCTTTTTTCTTCTTAGACGGTAAGACCGTCCTTGTCGAAAAAGACTTGGCTTTTGATAACAAGCTGAGAGGAAGGAAAAACTTTACCCTTATGCACGAGGGTAGTCATCAGATTTTCAAAATGCTTTTTCCGAACGATTACGGAGTAACGCAGAAATCTTCGGGAGTACATTACTACAAGGCAAACTCCGAAAGAAACAAGCCTATATCGGATTGGGAAGAATGGCAGGCAAATACGCTTGGAGCAGCCATTTTATTACCGGAAAACCTTATTAAGCAAGGAATGTTTCTTTTCAATCTCGGAGATAAAATCGAATGTCTGAATAAGATTTACTCGCCGGAAGTATATAAGAGATTTGAAGCACTTGCCGATTTTTTAGGTTGCTCCAAAAAAGCATTGGCAATCCGAATGAAACAACTTGGATTGCTCAAAAAGGAATACCTCGATAATCCTTTTGACATTATCAATATTTACCCGGAGGGATGTAGCGTATGAATAACTTAGAGCAAAAGATAATCGTAAGGTGCAAGCACTGCGGTTGGCGTATCTTTGATAAGGTTACTATGACCACCGGAGTAATTGAACTGAAATGCCCAAACTGCCACAGAGTGGTGGAAGTTGACCTTTCTCTGCGCAGGGGCAATGTAAAGTACAGATTAGTAAGAGTGAAATAATCGAGCGAACAATTAAATATCGGACAGATGTACCGAGCCACGAGTCCTTGAGCGAAAGCTCTTGAGTCATCAAATTGCCGGACGCTGAGAATTACAGGATAGAAATATCCTAAGTTCTTGGTGTCCGGCTTTTTTGTCGCTCCGAAAGGAGCAAAACCGTGACATATAAGTGGCTGGCGTATATCGCCAAATACCCGTAATCTCCGAATTTTTGATTTCAAACCAAATTCAAAAATTCAAGGAGATTACGACAATGACAAAACTTACATTAACCGAACAGGAAGAATTATTTGCAAAGGACTGCAAGCTCATTAACTTGCGCTATGAGTACACCAATTATACAGGCAAAGAAAAATGGGCTGTTGTTACCGAACTTACCGAAAAAGAACTTCGGAAAAAGTATCCCGACATCATCAAGAGATACACGCCTTTTGTTTTGCTTTCTATGGCTCAGGGCGAAGTGATTAACGAAGCAGATAGGAACGATGATAAATACGAAAAGCGAGCAAAAAGAACGCTTGATGTTTACGGCTATGAAGATGATATTTCAGAACAGTTCCACCGGGAACTGATTACGCCTTTCGCTGACCCTTTTGAACAGGCGGAAGAAGAACGGCTTGAAATAGAAAGAGAGCAGCTCCGCCGAACGGAAATAGCAAATCAAGAGAAGCTTACTTCAAAAACAAATGAAATTCCAATATGGGAAAGACAATGGCTGACGATTGAGGAAGCTTCGGAGTATTCCGGCATTGCACGAAGAAAACTTCGTGAGCTATCAAACACATCGGGTTGTCCCTTTGCAATATGGATGGGAAACAAAATTCACATCATAAGAGAAAAACTTGATAGATACACGGAAACACACAATAGAATTTAGGAGGGATGAAATTATGGCTGAAAAGCGAAAAGACAAAGCAAGAACCGTCTTAAAAACCGGAGAGGTTCAGAGAAAAAACGGTACTTATCAGTATAGTTGGATGGATGGACAGTTAAAAAGGCGTTTTATATATGCCAAGACCTTAGCTGACCTGCGTGAAAAAGAGAAGAATATCTTGAAAGATAAATGCGACGGCATAAAAACCGAAGCTCGATATACCACGGTTAATGATTTGTTTGACCTTTGGCTCAATTTGAAAAGAGGATTGAAAAACAATACCCTTGAGAATTACAAGTATCTATACAATACCTTTGTACGACCTGTTATTGGTAACAAACGAGTATCAACTTTAAGAAAGTCAGATGTTAAGAAATACTACAACTACCTTGCCGATGAAAGGAATTTGAAAGTCTCCACGATTGACAGTATTCATACTGTCCTACATCAAATATTGCAGATAGCGGTTGATGACGACTATATCAGAAACAATCCCTCGGACAATGTGCTGAGAGAACTGAAAAAGTCTCACGCTTTCCAGTCAGAGAAGCGTCGAGCTTTGACAAGACCTGAGCAGGATTTGTTCCTTGATTACCTTAAAACACATCCGGTTTACGAGCATTGGTATCCCGTTTTTGCGGTTATGATAGGAACGGGATTGCGTGTCGGCGAGGTGACAGGCTTGAGATGGTGCGATATAGATATGAAAAGCGGAATGATTGATGTAAATCATACGCTTGTATATTATGACCATCGTACCGAAGGAAGCAAAAAAGGCTGCTATTTCAATGTGAATACGACTAAGACTCCTGCAAGTATGAGACAAGTACCAATGCTTGATTTTGTCAAAGAAGCATTTGAGCTTGAAAAGCAGAAACAGAAAGACTTGGACATTCATTGCGAAGTTACGATAGATGGATACTCAGACTTTATCTTTATCAATCGTTTTGGACAGGCACAGCACCAAGCAACCTTGAATAAAGCAATCCGCCGTATTATTCGTGACTGCAACGATGAGCAGTTTGAAAAGTCAGAAGAACCCGAAGTACTTTTGCCCCATTTTAGCTGCCATTCACTCAGACATACATTCACAACGAGAATGTGCGAAGCCGGAGTAAATATAAAGGTCATTCAGGACGCACTCGGACATACGGATATTTCAACCACGCTGAATATCTACACCGATGTTACCAAAGAATTGAAAACATCAGAGTTCAAAGGACTTGATAATTATTTCAAGGCACAGTAACAATCGAATAGACAGAGAGCATACAATCCGTTTCGGAAAGTATGCTCTCTTTATTTATATACATTTATAATGGGATTTGGCTTGCAGGTTGACTTTTAGGCAGCAGATGAATATAATAAGTATCAGTGGAGAATTGCCGGGTTTCATAGTTCGACTTACATCATTTACATCAAAACATACATCATTCGAGTGCCAAATTGCTGTAAACGAGTCCGAAAAAGTTGTTTTTAAGCCTATTCAAACGGCTTTAATGCCCGTTAGAACAACTTATTTCCGCAAATGAGAGAACCGAAACAAAAATCCCCACAATGCGTCCGTTAGATAAGTAGTATATTTTTATTGCCGGGGCGGTTTTCAAATCTTTTGAAGGATGTGTAAGTCAATGTCTGAACAACAAAATCAAAATCAGAATCAGAATCAATCTGTTCCTGAGCAGACGCCTCCAAAACGTCAAATGAGCGATATAGAGAGGCAGAAGGCTAGGCAGAAAAGGAATTTGGCCTTTAAGAAGAAGCAGCAGATATTGAGAGACGCATCTCCAGAAGACCGGGAACGGATGTATCATGCCGTGCATCAGAATTATGAAAAAAGAATGCAGGTAAAAGCGTTGGAAACAGCGCCAACGACTTTCCGGGCAAAATGGGAGAACTACTGGTATCATTACAAGGTTCCAACGATTATTGCGATTATTTTAGTGGTATTCGTGGGATATTGTGTTTACAGTGTTGTAACAAAAGAGAAGTATGATCTTTCGATTATGTTTGTTTCCGCTCCGGAATATCAGATACAGGATACAGCTCCATTGGAACAGGCATTGACCAAATATACTCAGGACTACGATTCAAACGGAGAAGTCAATGTCACGGTAGACGGGCTTACCTATGATCCCGATGGGGAAACCACCAATATGGATTATTATACAGCGGTGCAGGCGCGTTTTACAGTGAGCTTTAGTGAAGGGTTAAACTTAGTATATATTATGGATGAAACCATTTATGATCTGACTAAGAATACTCTTCATGTAGAATATGAAGATCTGTCTCAATACAGTGACAATCCCAATATAGACGGAGAAAAGTATTATATTAAAGATGATGACGATTTTTCCGCTATTGAGAATCGGGATGGCCTTGTCTTAGTGATTCGGAAGCTGGATAATCTCAAGGATAAGGATAAGGAAGAGACAATCAGCCGTCACGCACAGGAATTAGAGGTTGTCAAACAGATTATTGCAGAATAGACGAGGGGGGATGCTTGATTAGGCATCCCCTTTTTTGAGAAGCATGCCGTTAATTCCATTTTGCTTTGGGGACAGATTCATCTTTATGAAATCGTTTGTCAAGTTGGAAAAGAAACATGGTATTACAGGAATTTCTATGACTGATCGAATAATTCTGATCGAATAATTTACATTCAGATATTTACACTATTGTTTTCTTGTGTTAAAATGATAAAGTAAAACTTTATTCTGTGAACATTAGATTTCAATTTCGTTTGATTGATAGAGGGTGACCCTGATTATGAGAAGTGATTTGATGAAAGCGGGTCCGACCAGGACGCCGCACCGTTCGTTATTAAAGGCTTTGGGGATTACAGACAGCGAGATGAAACGTCCCTTTGTGGCAGTTGTCAGCGCGGGGAGCGATTTTGTTCCAGGCCATATGCATTTGGATAAAATTTCAGAAGCTGTCAAAGCGGGCATCCGCAATGCCGGCGGCGTTCCCTTTGAGTTCCATACCATCGGCGTATGCGACGGCCTTTCCATGAATCATAAGGGGATGAAATACTCCCTTTGTTCCAGAGAACTGATCTGCGACAGCATTGAAGTCATGCTGACGGCGCATCCCATTGATGCAGTTGTGTTTATCCCCAACTGTGATAAAATTGTGCCTGGTATGTTGATGGCTGCCATTAAAATGAATCTGCCGTCTATTTTTGTCAGCGGCGGGCCAATGGCGCCGGGACATGTGATGGGCAAAAAGATTGGTTTATCCGAGGTGTTTGAAGCGGTTGGCGCTCATGCGGCAGGAAAGCTGACAGACGCCAATCTGAAAGAATATGAAGATTTTGCCTGTCCAACCTGCGGTTCCTGCTCCGGCATGTATACGGCCAATTCCATGAACTGTCTGACAGAAGCGATTGGAATGTCTCTGCCGAAAAATGCCACCTGTTCTGCCGTTTCTTCCGAGCGTCTGCGGATTGCGAAGGATACCGGCGAAAAGGTGATGGAACTGCTGGAAAAAGACATCCGTCCGAAAGATATTATGACGGAAAAGGCTTTCCGCAATGCGTTGGCCTCCGATATGGCACTGGGCTGTTCTTCCAACACCGTGCTGCATCTGCTGGCGCTGGCCCATACTGCAAAGGTGGATATCACCATTGAGGACATTGACGAGGTCAGCAAAAAGACTCCTCAAATTTGTAAACTGAACCCGGCAAGTGAAGTATTTATTGAAGATCTGAATGCCTTTGGCGGTATCCAGGCTGTGCTGAAAGAGTTGGATCGCGGCGGTTATATTGACAATACCGTCATGACGGTAACCGGCGTTCAGAAAGACCGGATGAAAGACGCGATGCCAGCTGACGGTAATATCATCCATACGATTGAAAATCCCATCCGGCCAGAAGGCGGCCTGGCGATCCTGTTCGGCAATCTCGCTACCGAAGGCGCTGTAGTCAAACAGGGTGCGGTTGCTCCCGAAATGATGGTACACACCGGTCCGGCCAGAGTATTTAACTGTGAAGAAGACGCTTCTGACGCGATTTTAAGCGGTAAGATCCAATCTGGCGATGTGATTGTGATTCGTTATGAAGGTCCGAAAGGCGGCCCAGGCATGAGAGAAATGCTTGCTCCTACTGCTTCTCTGGCAGGTAGAGGACTGGATAAGGAAGTAGCCTTGATTACCGACGGACGCTTCTCCGGCGCTACCAGAGGCGCTGCCATCGGCCATGTTTCTCCGGAAGCTGCCGCAGGCGGGGTCATCGGTCTGGTGGAGGAAGGGGATACCATCAGCATTGATATTCCCAACCGGAAACTGGAACTGGTTGTTCCGGATGAAGTTTTGGCGCAGCGGGCGAAAGAAGTGAAGATGCCGGAACAGCATCTGGAGGGATACATTAAACGGTATGCGAAACTGGTTACTTCTGGTTCTACCGGTGCAGTGTTCTCGGAAGACTAATATTTATGAGTATAAAAAGAGCTCAAAGCATTTGCTTTGAGCTCTTTTGGCATCTTAGAACAAAATAATCGAATTGAGCTTATTTTTTATAAATCGCTGGGAAGAGGTTTCCGTTTTTCTTTCGCTGGAAACTGTCGATCAAATGCTTCTAATTCAGCGTCAGTGGACTCATAAGCGGCATCAAATTCATAGACACCGGGATGAGCGGAGAGAAAGCCTTTTTCCAGTTCTATCGCCATAAAAAAAGCCGCCTCGTCCTCCAGCGGAATCCCCTTGAGATGAACTCCGAACTTACTGGCGGAGTCAAAGCCAAACCGGCTGTAATAGTCTGGATTTCCGGTAATCAGTACTGCTTTATAACCCAGTTCTTTGGCTTTTTCCAGCGTTTTTGTAATCAGTTTAGAGCCAATGCCCTGGCCCTGCCATTCCGGATGGACGGAAATTGGGCCGAAACCGATGATGTCCTCGCAGATGATCCCGTCTCGAAATAACTTTGCATATACGATATTGCCAACCAGACTGCCCTTTTCAACTGCCACATAGCTTAATTGTGGAAGAAAGGCTTGTGAGTTTCGAAGATTGTGGAGCACCAAATGCTCATTACAACCGGGTTTGTAGACGTCCCAGAAGGCCTCCCGAGTTAAATTTTCGTTTTCCCAATAATCAGAGGGGTGTTCCAGACGAAACAGCATGGTATTTCCTCCTTTTACTTTTCAGATCATATTATCCTTTATTATACAGGAGAAGGCTGGCAAAGGCAATTGTCTATTTTCCAGGAGACGGGTAGCAAACTGGAATAGTTGTCTGAAAGGATTGTATTTATGGGGGGAATTGGAAAAAATTTGTGATTTTTGTAAGAAAATACAAATTGGAAAATTAAATCTGTTCATATTTTGTTTCTTTATCATAGAGGGATTGTATGGTATAATAGCAACAGAAAGCTCACGCAACCTGTTGCTATCAGGGAGTTTTCTTGCCGGCCGTAAAGGGTGGCCGGCATTTTGCCCGATGGGCAAAAAACGAAAACATCCCCGTTGGGTAGGATGATAGATAGGATATTATAGCCTCTATAGTACCCGAAATCAAAGATTTCGACCATAACGAGAACATTTTACCTTATGCCAGGAAAAGCTTGCGCAACCTGACCGGAGAAAATAAAGTGGCTGTAACGGATTTAGAATCGGTTATAGCATAGTTTTTTGCGGGCAGATATCAGATCGACAAAACATGAATAGGAGGAAATCTTGTGTTATTGATCAAAAATGGAATGGTAATTGATCCGGTGAATGGAATCAACGGGGTCAATGATATTTTAATTGAGGATGGAAAAATTGCCGCGGTAAAACCGAGGATTGAAATAGAAGCAGATGAAGTTTTGTATGCGGATGGTTTGACAGTGGTTCCAGGTCTGGTGGATATGCATGTGCACTTAAGAGATCCTGGTTTTATCCATAAGGAGGACGTGCTGACCGGCTGTGATGCGGCTGCGGCAGGAGGCGTGACTTCGTTGTTGTGTATGCCCAATACCAAGCCGGTAATCGATACTCCTAAGGTAGTAGACTATATTCAGGAAAAGGCACAAAAAGCCAAAGCCAAGGTTTATATTACAGGGGCGATTTCCAAACGGCTCAACGGAGAGGAACTGTGTGATTTTGACCGGATGAAGCAGGCTGGAGTGATCGCAGTTTCGGATGACGGCCGTCCGGTAGAGAATGCAAAAATGATGACAGACGCCTTAAAAAAGGCAAATGAGTTAGGACTTCTGGTTACTTCTCACTGTGAGGATTTGGATATTATCGACGGGGGAATCGTAAATGCAGGAGAAGTGTCGGAGCTACTGGGCGTAAAGGGAATGCACCGCAGTAGCGAGGATTCCATCACGGCCAGAGAGATTATTTTAGCTGAAACCAACGATTGCGTGGTACACATCGCTCATGTTTCCACAAAGCTTTCGGTACAGTTGATCCGGGAGGCGAAGGCCAGGGGAGCGAAGGTAACGGCGGAAACCTGCCCCCACTACTTCAGCATGACGGAGCGGGAAGTGTTAAAACAGGATGCTGATTACCGGATGAATCCTCCGCTGAGAGAGGAAGCGGATCGCGAGGCAGTCCTGCAAGGCGTGCTGGATGGAACCCTTGACTGCATTGTGACGGATCACGCCCCCCATACTAAGGAGGAAAAACGGGACTTTTTCACTGCGCCAAACGGTGTGATTGGCATGGAGACTTCTTTTGCCGCCAGCTATACCTATCTGGTCAAAACTGGATTGATGACGCTGTCTCAGTTGATTGAAAAGATGTCGGTAAATCCCGCCAAGCTGTTGGGAATCGAGGCTGGAAGCCTGAGCGTAGGCGCTCCGGCGGATCTTGCGCTGATTGACCTGAAGGAAGATTGGACAGTAGATCCGGCAAAATCCCATTCCCGTTCCTGCAACTGTATTTATAAAGGGAAGACGTTGACGGGAAAAGTGAAGTATACGTTCTTAAATGGAAAGAAAGTATACGATGATAAGCTGGATAAAAAATAACGATTGACGTTAGGAATTTTCAAAACTAGAAAGCCAGAGGGGTGAGGAATTTTTCTCATCCCTCTTTTGTCGGGAAAAAATTTGCCAAGATACAGGAGAGTATAGTATAATAACAGCAGGAAGCTTTCGCAATCTGTTGTCGGGAAATTTTGTAAAGAAGATCGCAAACATTTCTGATGATGGTATTGCAAAAGCCGGTGCGGTGAAGAGAATGAAACGACTGGAGGACTTATTATGTCAATGGACAGGCTGATTGAAAAAATTGTTAAAACCCAAAATCCGACGGTAGCGGGATTGGATCCGAAACTGGAATATGTTCCGGAATATATCAAGGAAAAGGCCTTTGCAAAACACGGAAATACACTCAAAGGCGCGGCAAAGGCGTTATTGGAATTCAATAAAGGGATGATCGACGAGTTGTGCGACATTGTTCCAGCAGTGAAGCCCCAGTGCGCTTATTATGAGATGTATGGCTATCAGGGGGTCAAAACCCTTTACAAAACCATGGAGTACGCCCGCAAAAAAGGGATGATCGTGATTACTGACGGGAAGCGGAATGACATCGGCACCACCATGGAAGCGTATGCGATTGGGCATCTCGGCAGGACAGAGGTAAATGGAGAATTGCTGACGGCTTTTCCGGGAGATTGCCTGACAGTCAACGGATATCTTGGAAGCGACGGCATCAAACCCTTGCTCACGGTTTGCAAAGAAGAGGATAAGGGGATTTTTGCCTTGGTAAAGACCTCCAATCCTTCTTCCGGAGAACTGCAGGACAGATTGATTGACGGAAAACCGGTTTATGAAATCATGGGAGAGATGTGTGAAGAATGGGGCAAAGACGTGATGGGAAAATATGGCTACAGCGCGGTAGGCGCCGTAGTAGGAGCTACCTATCCGGAACAGCTGAAAGAATTAAGAGAAAAAATGCCTCATACCTTTTTCCTGGTGCCGGGCTACGGCGCTCAGGGCGGCGGCGCGAAGGATGTCAGCTATGCATTTGACAAAAACGGATTGGGCGCCATTGTGAACTCCTCCAGAGGGATCATATGCGCTTATAAAAAAGAAGGCTGCGACGAAAAAGACTATGCAAAAGCCGCCAGACGGGAAGCGATTCGCATGAGAAATGATATTGTAGGGGCTATCGCGAAAATTCAGCTGGGAAAGTAACACCAGAAGGCTTGCTTAAGCGATACAAGGCATGTTAATCACTGTAACACAAGTCAGAATATGGAGGCGTTTTGACGCTAATCCAATAAAAGGAAGCAGACAGGAGAAAGTATATGAGTTATACGCAGGGAGAATATCCCATTATTTCGAAACAGAATCTTGCGAAAAATATGTATGATTATGTCATCTCCGCAAAAGAGATTGCGGATTTGGCCAGTCCCGGACAGTTTGTCCACATTCGGGTGAAGGGATTTTCCCTGCGTCGGCCCATTTCCATTTGTGAAATCAATCGGGAATTAGGTACGATCCGTATCGTCTTTGAGATTCGCGGGGAAGGAACGAAGGAAATCGCCAAGCTCAATGAGGGAGAACTGATTGACGTCATGGGCCCTTTAGGAAAGGGATTCACCATGCTGGACCCATCTCAGAAGATCATTGTTGTGGGCGGCGGCATCGGCGTACCTCCCATGTATGAGGTGGCCCGCCATTATGGAGAGAATGCGACTGCTATCATCGGATTCCGCTCGGCAAACGCAGTGATTTTAAATGGCGATTTCCAGCAGGCGGGTGCCAAGCTGATGCTCTGCACCGATGACGGCACGATGGGCGCAAAGGGCTTTGTAACCGCCGCGCTGAAGCATCGTCTGTTGGAAGGCTCCGCCGATATGATCTATGCCTGCGGGCCGCATATGATGCTCAAAGGTGTGGTGGAGCTTGCGAAGGAGTACCACATCCCCTGTGAGGTTTCCCTGGAAGAACGGATGGGATGCGGCGTAGGAGCGTGCTTGGTCTGCGCTTGCCGTACGGTAAAAAATGGAGAAGAATATCTGGCCCATGTTTGTAAGGACGGGCCGGTCTTCCGGGCGGAAGATGTGATTTTATAATCCGTCCGCTGTCCGAACAAAAGAGATCAGATTGTTTACATATGAGAGAAAAGGAAAAGAGAAATGGCAGATTTAAGAGTAACAGTAGCGGGTGTAGAATTTAAAAACCCGATTATACCGGCTTCCGGCGCATTCGGCTTTGGCCGGGAATACGAGTGTTTATATCCCCTGTCCAAATTGGGAGGGATTTCCTGCAAGGGAACTACGCTCAACGGACAGAACGGCAATCCCCCTCCGAGGATTGCTGAGACTCCAAGCGGAATGCTCAATTCAGTAGGGCTGCAAAATCCCGGGATTGACCACTTTATTGAAAAAGAACTTCCCTATCTCAAAACACAGGACACCGTAATCATCGCCAACGTGGCAGGGCATACAGTAGAGGATTGCATGGAAATCGCCCGTCGATTGGAGCCTACCGGAGTGGACATGATCGAGCTGAATATTTCCTGCCCCAATGTAAAACAAGGCGGAGCGGCCTTTGGTACCAGCTGTGCCGCAGCGGAAAATATTACGGCGGCGGTCAGAAGCTGTACGACCAAACCCTTGATGGTGAAGCTGTCCCCCAATGTAACCAGTATCACCGATATTGCAAAGGCAGTAGAAGCGGCAGGGGCTGACGCGGTATCTTTGATCAACACCCTGTTGGGGATGCGGATCGATATCAAAACCCGCCGTCCGATTTTAAAAAATAATGTGGGCGGTATGAGCGGCCCGGCAGTATTTCCCATTGCCCTGCGGATGGTTTGGCAGGTAGCCAATGCGGTATCTGTTCCAGTCGTGGGAATGGGTGGCGTTTCCAATTATCAGGACGCAGTGGAAATGATGCTGGCAGGCGCCACAGCGATTCAGATGGGAGCGGCGATCTTCGCAGATCCCTGGGCGCCGGTAAAAACTATCGAAGGTTTAAACCGCTACTTAGACGAACAAAAGATTGAAAAGGTCACCGATCTGATCGGACAGGTGCAGCCCTGGTAAGCGCGGAAGGAAGGAATCAGAGCAATGACGACAGTATACTTGATCCGTCACGCTCAGGCATCGGGCAATCAGGAACGGATCTTTCAGGGACGGTATGACGGTACCATCACCCCCTTGGGCAAAAAACAGCTGGATCATCTGGCTGAGCGGTGCCGCAGTCTGAAGCTGCAGGCGGTTTATACCAGCCCCCTTTCCAGAGCGTATGAGACGGCGCAGGCGGTGGACCGCTACTATGGCTATCCTATCCATACGGATGAGGGCCTTTTGGAAATCAATGGCGGCGAGTGGGAAGGGAAAAAATGGGCGACCTTCCCGGAAGATTATCCCCAGCAGAACAAAAATTGGTATGACGCTCCCTGGGATTTTGCCGCGCCTGGGGGAGAAACGATGGGGGAAGTTTACGACCGGATGCGGGATACCCTGCTGCGGATTGTTTCCAAAGAGCAGGGAAAGACTATCGCGGTGGTTTCTCACGGATGCGCTTTGGCAAATCTCATTACCTATTGTCAGGGTAAACCTCTTTCAGAGCTGAATTGGGAAAATTTATGCGACAATACGGCGATTACGAAGGTCGTGTTTGACGATGACCTCACCCCTCATGTGGAATGGGTAAACGATATCAGCCATTTAGAAGAGGGAATTAAGACCTATGTCACTGATTTGTGGGGCAGTGAAGAGAAAAAGAATCAGGAAGGATAACCGTTATGAAGATTATGGCAGTTGATTTTGGCGAGGCGAGAACCGGTCTTGCGGTCTGCGACCGCACAGAGTTTCTGGCTTCTCCTGTAGGCGTCATTCATGAAAAGGATTTTGAAACCTGCGTCAAAAAGGTGGCTTATGCCGCTACCAAGGAATTTAACGTTGGGATGGTAGTCGTGGGGCTTCCTAAAAATATGGACGGCAGTGTAGGCCCAAGAGCGGAACTGTGTCAGAAATTTGCCAAAGCCTTGAATGCTTTGATTCCTCTGCCGGTAGAGCTTTGGGACGAGCGTCAGACTACGATGCAGGCCGAGGCCTATCTCAATGAGGTAGATGTGCGGGGACAGAAGAGAAAGGATATTATCGACGAGGTTGCGGCTACTATTATTTTGGAAAGCTATTTGCAGTACCGCAAAAATCAGAAAAAAGAATAAGACAGTTTAAGATGCAAGCAGTCCTTGAGTCGGGAAAAGGGAGACTCAAGAACTGCTTGCTGTTTTTTGTTTTTCGGATGGGATAGAATAAAGACATCAAAGAAAGGATGGTGACTGTAGTGTTTGATATGAAAACAGTTGCGGAAAATCTGAGAAATCTGAGAATGCAGAAAGGAATTACACAGTTGGAATTGGCTGACTTGATGGGCGTGAGCTATCAGGCGGTGTCCAATTGGGAACGGGGAAATTCTATGCCGGATATCAGTAAACTGCCGGAACTGGCGGAGATTTTTTCCTGCCAGATCGACGATCTGTTGGGCCATTCCCCGGAGGCCGAGTTTATCCAGAAGGTAGAGGCGGGCGAACCGGTCGTGCCGAAAACAGAAGTATTAAAGGAAACCGCAGTCTTATTAAAACCAGATCAGGTAGCTGATTACTCCCAAAAAATAGCCAAAGAGAACAAGCTCTCCCTTTCAGACGTCATTATTTTGGCGCCATTTTTAGATCGGGAGAATTTGAAAAAGTTACTGTCTTGTCTGGATCTTTCCTCAGAGCAGATTGAATTTTCTAATCTTGTTTCCCTGGCTCCGTTTATCGGGCGTGAAGCCTTGGGACAGCTGACAAAACAATATCTGGAGCAGAATCCAAAAGAAGATTTAGACCTAAACAAACTGGTAGAGTTGGCGCCGTTTTTGCAGAGAGATCTGCTATCCGAGCTGTTTTCTAAAGTCGATTTATCGGAACAAAAAATTACCTTTTGGAATTTGCAGTGTTTTGCTCCCTTCATCACTCGTGAACTATTTGGAAATTTGACTGCGGAATTTTTAAAGCAGGGAAATACGCTGTCTATCTCAGAGCTTAGCACAATAGCGCCTTTTTTAAGCAGAGAACAGACAGAGAATTGCCTGAGCGCTTATTTCTTATCAGGACGAATGGATCGCATTACAATGAATGATATTACGGTACTGGCGCCTTTTGTGGGAAAGGATGCATTGGGAAAATTGCTGGAGCGGTTACTGGAAAACCAATGATTCCTCATCTGCTCATTTGAGATATTATCGCAGACTGGAGATACTCTAAAAATTAAGACGCCGTGGAGGAATGCCCCACGGCGTCTTAAAAAGCAGGGATCGTAAAGACCGCGATTACTGCTGAATGAGTTCTTTTGAAATGGAGGTTCCTTTTAAGCCCTTTCTCAAAACCGCGGCCAACGGAACAGCAACTACGACTGCGATAATACCGTTGATGGAAGAACTGAGCGCCTTTTCTCCCAGCGCAATGAGGATGGTGTTGATGTTATTCCCCAAAATCGCCATTTCGATAAAGGTTTTTAAAAGATACAGTACGATATAGGTAAACTGACCAGCAATCGCCGCAATGATCATCCATTTTTGGTTTTGGGCACCTTCTTTTTTCCGATGGGAAAGTTTACCGGCCACAAAGCCCATGCAGAATTTGTTGATTAACGTGCTGGGAGCTGAGGTCAGATAAACGGGATCCAACAGATCCATAAACATCGAGCCGATCCCGGAAGCCAATCCGCCGCTTATTCCGCCGAACAGCAACCCGGAAAGAATACACATGACATTTCCGAAATGAATACGGGTAGGAGTCCCTGCAATGGTAGCAATGGGGATCGTCAAAAATTTGGAGGTGACGAAAACCAGCGCCGCCATCAAACCGATGGTAACAATTTTTAATGTTTTTTTGTTCATGTGAATTCCTCTTTTCTGTATTTGTTGTCTTTATTATAGTAAAGGGAAAATGATTCTGCAAATGGCAGTATTCCGGAAAGCAAAGATGAAATTATCTGTTTTGTATAAAATAATCAATTGGTTTTGGGGAAATATATTGCAATAAAACAACAGATTGCACACAAAAAAGAATCGGATACAAAGTACTATTCATTTTGCCTATAATATGCAAAAATCAATCGAAATAAATTGGGCAGAACAGTAAAATATTATTTAATGATTTTATATCATAAAAAAGCGAAAGCAAAAGAAGTCAAATAAAAACGCTCTTTTGCTTTCGCTTTTTAGAAGCTACTTTTTTATTGCTGTCAGTGTCTTAGTACAATCAAGAGAACCGGCAGATTGTTCTGCTGGGATTACCTTATGACTGGGAAACAATATTCCCCGCAAAATCCAGATCGGTGTCGAAATGAACGCCCATACCATCTTCCAGCGTATCATAGGTGCTTTTCATTGCTGTGACAACCTCTTCCTTTGCATCCTGAAACAGCGTAAAGACAGATTTTCGCAGTTTCAATTTCGGATTTTCCGGATGATGCCAACAATTTTCACAGAGATTCGCAATATCCACCGATACCCGTTTTGGACGAATCTGCGCAGTAAGATCTAAGGTTTTAGGGAAGATTTCCCCCAGAATATTGCTGGCGGTCATTAAAATACCAGTTTTGTCAAACAGGGGAATGTTTAAGTTTTTCATATCATCAAAAGCTTTGGCGATTTCCCTGCTGTCAAAATCTAAATCAAAGACCTCTTTTAAGAGTTGAGAATACATCCTGCCGATGATTTCTTTCTCTTCCTGAGGAACGGTAAAGAGGGCTTTCACCGGAAAATCTGTGATATTCCGCTTTTCCAAAAGTCCGTAAAAGACGGTATCCAGCTGGGATTCGATTTTAACATGAACACTGTGCGGCGTTTTTTCCGGATGATGATTACAGATGCTGTCTGTCAGAAAGTAAACATAGGGATGAACGGTCTTATCCAGATAGTAGTGACAGATATAGCCAAAGAAATAGGTCAGCAATACCGGATATTCTTCCTTTTCCTTTTGACTTGCCGTATATTGTTTCATGAAGGACAAGACTTCCCCAATCTTTTCATGGTGCATCCGGCCTCCAACTTTAGGGAGAAAGCTCTTTCCGGAAACGGCACAGCGAAAGAAAAGCAAATCAGGCCCTTGGAGGGCGCAATGATATAGGGGACGATGTTGTTCTATTATCTGACGAATTTCTTCCGGAAGCTCAGGAAGAACTTGATCGCCGAATAAGTAGTGGGTCGTTAAAGCTGGCATAATGAATTCTCCTTTATCAATGGAATCTCGGCGGCGGAAGTTTTTTCGCCGGAAAGAACCTTTCCGCCTGACCGTGGGATAAGCTGTGGCCTTCTTATTTGATTTGTCAGTACGGACAATACTTTTCAATACAGTATTAGTATACCATTTTTGCAGGAGCAATACAACGGAAAGCGGTTGATTCCCTGTGATTGATGAGAGAAAAATAGTGTTTTTTTACAAAGATTTCAAAAAATTTTAGTTTTTACAGAGATTTTAGCTTGATATGCTATTTTTTCTCTTTCAAATCAGTCATAATAAAAATTAGATTATTGGGTCCAGAAAGATGGAAGAGGAATGTCTATAGCGGTGGAAGCGGAGGAAGATACAAAATGAAAAAATGGAGCTTAACAAAAGAGGAAATCAGCTGGAGTTTATATGACGTGGCTAACTCTGCTTTTATTATGATGCTGACGGCGATGATCCCGCCCTATGTGGCGACGATCGGTCAGGAGCTGTTCGGGCTGTCCAGTGCGGATACCACTTCCGACTGGGCCTTTGTCCAGTCCGGGGCTACTCTCGTGGTGGCGTTGTTGTCCCCTGTTCTGGGCGTGCTGGCCGACCGTAAGGGCAAGAAAAAGATCTTTTTTGTGAGCTTTTTTGTCTTTGCCTTAGTCATGTTCTTTGCGATGTGTTTTAGTGATAACTACTATTTCCTGTTGGCGGTAAATCTGTTTGCCGGAATTGGTTACGCAGGTTCTAATATCTTTTATGATGCCTTTTTGATTGATGTTACTGACGACGAACGGATGGATTTCATCTCCTCCTTAGGTTATGCCTTGGGATATGTAGGAAGCTGTATTCCTTTTATTGTAAGCATTCTTCTGTATCTGTTTACCCCCTTTGGACTGAATGCAATGACGGCTGTCAAGGTGGGAATGTTTATCAACGCAGTATGGTGGCTTGTCTTTACCATTCCTATGCTCAGAAATGTCTCTCAAAAATATTACGCTCAGGGAAGAGAAGGAAACGTGCTGATATCCTCCTTAAAAAAGATCTGGGGTACGGTGAAAAAGCTGATACACAATAAGGTTATTGGTCTGTTTCTGCTTTCCTATTTCTTTTATATTGATGGTGTGGACACAATTATAAAATTGTCCACCACATACGGACAGTCTGTGGGACTGGAAACCAACGGGATGATTGTGGCGCTGTTGGTAACACAGCTGGTTGCCTTTCCGGCAGTTTTACTATTTGCCAAGATTGCTAAACGATTTTCCACCAAAAAGGTGCTGCTGTTTTCGATTGCCCTTTATGCGGGCATTTGTGTGTTTGGCTATTTTCTCACGACTGCCTGGCAGTTTTGGGTGCTGGCCGTGGCGGTGGGATTGGTACAGGGAACGGTGCAGGCCCTGTCACGCTCTTATTTTGGCAAGCTGATCCCCAAAGAAAACAACAATGAGTATTTTGGGTTTTATAATATTTTCGGGAAATATGCGACGGTAATCGGCCCAGTATTGATGGGGATATTTACAAGATTGACCGGTAATTCCCGTTATGGTGTGCTGAGTATTATTTTGCTCTTTATCGCAGGATTTATCACGCTCCTTTTTGTTCCATCGGTGCAGGAAGATCAAGCGGCGAAAGAGTAAAAGTGCTGGTTTCTCCGCCGGCACGCTAAAAGATGAAGGCGTAAAATGAATAATAAATTCCGTATTCTGTTTTATATCAATTTTGCCGGGTGTTTTTAAGGAGAGGAGTTCTGCGAAAAAATTTCCATAGTTTTCTCCTTTCAATGAAAATCAAGGAAAAGCGGTAAAATTTTAGAAAGATCGGCCCTGAAAAATTAGAGAAACTGTTGATTTTTAAAACTTGTGTTGACAGAGCTTTTCAGGGTAGTGTAATATAGAGCATGAAAGAGAGCGGAAAGTGGAATCCCGCTGTATTCCAGCGGGATCTTTTGACGTGATAGCAGGATTGAAATAATGAAATTTTAAATCTACTGGAGGACGGTGTAATCATGGACGAAAAGCAGCTGAAAATAACTGCCTGCAAAATCAGAAAAGGGATTATTGAAGGCGTTTACCGTGCAAAGGCGGGACATCCGGGAGGCTCCTTATCTTCCGCGGATCTGTTTGCCTATCTTTACTTTGTGGAGATGAATGTAGACCCGGCTCACCCGAAGGACGAAAATCGCGATCGTTTTGTTTTGAGCAAAGGACATGTTGCTCCTGCACTGTATGCGACGCTGGCGCATAGAGGATATTTCCCAGTGGAAGAATTAAAGACGCTCAGACAAATTGGTTCCCGTTTGCAGGGCCATCCGGACATGAAGCATATTCCGGGAGTAGATATGTCCAGTGGTTCTTTGGGGCAGGGCATTTCCGCCGCCTGCGGAATGGCGTTGGCCGGCAAATTGCAGGATAAGGATTATCGGGTATACACCCTGTTGGGGGACGGAGAAATCCAGGAAGGCCAGGTATGGGAAGCGGCGATGTTTGCCGCCCACCGCAAGCTGGATAATTTAGTTGTGATTGTGGACAACAATGGATTACAGATCGATGGTAATATCGCTGACGTCATGTCCCCGTATCCGATCAATGAGAAGTTCAAAGCATTTGGGCTCGAGGTAATTGAAATCAGCGCTCATGACTTTACACAGATAGAGGCCGCTTTTCAGAAAGCCCGTACCATAAAGGGAAAACCAACAGCAATTATCGCGAAAAGCATCAAGGGCAAGGACGTTTCCTTTATGGAAAACAACGCTTCTTGGCATGGTACTGCTCCGAATCAGGAACAGTATGAAATTGCGATGGCTGATTTAGATCAAATTCTGGCTGAGTTGGAGGGTTAGGAAATGGCTGAAGTGAAAAAAATCGCGACAAGAGAGAGCTACGGAAACGCTTTGGTAGAGTGTTATCAGGATTTCCCCAACCTGGTCGTTCTGGACGCCGACTTGGCCGAAGCAACGAAAACAAATATTTTCCGGAAAGCACATCCAGAACGTCATATTGACTGTGGGATTGCGGAGGCTAATATGATGGGCGTTGCCGCGGGATTGGCAGCTGCGGGGATGATTCCCTTTGCCAGTTCTTTTGCTATGTTTGCGGCGGGACGCGCTTTTGAGCAGGTAAGAAACTCGATAGGATATCCCCATTTGAACGTAAAAATCGGCGCAACCCATGCGGGGATCTCCGTAGGGGAGGATGGCGCAACCCATCAGTGCAACGAGGATATCGCTTTGATGAGAAGCATTCCGGGAATGGTAGTAATCAATCCTGCGGATGATGTAGAAGCAAGAGCGGCTGTCCGTGCGGCGCTCTCCTATGTGGGGCCTGTTTACCTGCGCTTTGGCAGGTTGGCTGTGCCGGTGATCAATGATCCGGATCATTATCATTTTGAGATCGGCAAGGGAATTACCTTGAAAGAGGGAAATGATATCACAATCGTGGCGACTGGATTGACAGTAAATGAGAGCTTGCAGGCTGCTCAGGAGCTGGAGCAGGATGGAATCCATGCAAGAGTGATCAATATCCACACCATTAAACCCATCGACCGGGAACTTTTGCAGAAAGCGGCACAGGAGACCGGTAAGATTGTAACAGTGGAAGAGCATTCCGTCATCGGTGGTTTGGGAGACGCAGTGCTGGAAGCGATTCGGGAGAATCCGGTTCCGGTTTATAAAATTGGTGTCAATGATGAATTCGGGTATTCCGGTCCAGCTTTAAAGCTGTTGGAGGCATTTGGTCTGACCGCACCGAGCATCGTGAAAAAAGTAAAAGAAGTGTTAGGCAACTAAACAAAGAAAAACCGTTGAGCATGTCTCAACGGTTTTTTGCTGCTTTTTTCAGCTACTCAGCGTCTGTTACAATCCTCATGGAAATATCAAAGCATTTCACGGAATGGGTCAGCGCACCTAAAGAGATGATATCTACTCCGGTTGCGGCCACTTGGGCGATGTTCTCTAAGGTGACATTGCCGGAAGCTTCCAATTTTGCCCGTCCGTTTGTGATTTCCACCGCTTTTTTCATAGTATCATAATCCATATTGTCCAACATGATGACGTTGACGCCAGCGTCCAAGGCTTCCTGCAATTCTTCCAGATTTCTGGTTTCCACCTCGATCTGTACCATATGCCCGGTTTTGGAACGCAGAGCGTTGACAGCGGCAGTAATCCCGCCGTAAGCATCAATATGGTTGTCCTTCAGCATGGCGGCGTCGCTTAAATTATAGCGGTGATTTCTTCCGCCCCCTACAACGACGGCGTATTTTTGAAGCGCTCTCAGACCCGGCAAAGTTTTCCGGGTACAGGCGATGGTTGCTTTGGTGCCCTCTACCAATTTGACGCATCGATTGGTGGCGGTAGCGATTCCGGAAAGGTGCTGGATCAGATTGAGAGAGGTACGTTCCCCTTTCAAAAGAGATTTGGTAGACCCTTTCATCACGGCGATGACGTCTCCTTTTTGTACTGGATCTCCATCCTTTTTAAACACCTCATAGGTGATGGAATCGTCCAGCAGAGTGAACACTCGCATGGCGATGTCCACACCGGCCACGACTCCCTCATCCTTGGAGATGAATTTGGCGGTAGAAACGCTGTCGTCGTCAATCAGATAATCAGTAGTCACATCAATATAGTTGATATCCTCTGTAATAGCTCGTTTGATAATATCGTCAATATAAAATTGCGGCAAATTCATAGTAGAGTGCTCCTTTATTTTACAGTTTCGTCCTGTCCTGTCAGGACTTCCTTTAAGATAATATACGCGACGGTGGTAAGGCTTTTCGCCTCTACATAATCCATATCCAACCGGTAATGCCCGTTTTCCAGCAGCTGTTGAAAGCGCTTAATCTCCTCAAATCCCTTTCTGGCCTCTTCCAGATTGGGATTCACAAAATAGGCTCTCTGCATGATGTTTCTCGTTTCGGTGCGGAAGCCGTGGGGACAGGGTTCGGTGTAACGATCCTCTGGGAAGCTTCCTTCCTCGAACTCCTGATCAAAGAGATCGGACAGACGGTTGATTTCTTTCGCTGCCCGCCTGGAAAAGACCAAGCCCTCTAAGAGAGAGTTGCTGGCCAGACGATTATTGCCGTGTACCCCTGTATGGGAACACTCTCCGGCCGCATAAAGGCGATCGATAGAAGTCTTTCCGTTTAAGTCTACGTCGATGCCGCCCATCAGATAATGATGACAGGGATAAACTGGAATTTTATCCTTTGTCATATCAATTCCCTCTTTTAAGAGATTTTGATAGATCATGGGGAAACGGTTTTTGATAAACTCAGGATCTTTATAAGAGATGTCCAGAAAGAATTCGTTAGAACCGGTGGCCTTTTCCTCTTTCATAATGAAGTGGGAAACCACGTCCCGGGGAGCCAATTCCAGCCGGCTGTCATACTTTTGCATGAACCGTTCGCCATGACAGTTGAGCAGATATGCCCCTTCTCCCCGAACAGACTCTGAAATCAAGAAAGTCTCCCGGGTGAGTTTATTTGCAAATCCGGTAGGATGGAACTGAATGTAATGGAGATTCTTGATTTTGGCCCCCATCTCATAGGCAAAGGCAATACCGTCTCCGGTAGCAATTTTGGAGTTGGTGGTGTACTCGTATACCCGTCCGATCCCTCCGGAGGCCATCATGCAAAAATGGGAATTGACATGGAAATGCTCTTCTCCCCGGATCAGGTCAAAGTGAAAATCCTTTCCCTTTTTGACACAGGCAGTAAGCGTGTGTTCCATGATTTCTACATTTGGGAGCTTTTTCACCTGAAGCAGCAGCTTTTCCACGATTTCCCGGCCAGTAGCGTCTTTATGATGGACGATCCGCGGCTTGGAATGGCCGCCTTCCAAGGTGTAGTGGAGTTTTCCGTCTGGAGTTTTGTCAAACTCTACACCGTATTCCATAATTTTCCGGACGTCGTCCGGTCCTTCTTCCACCAGAATGCGAACAGCGTCCGGGTTGTTTTTCTGTCCTCCGGCAATCATGGTATCTCTAAAATGGGCTTCCTTGCTGTCATGAACAGTATCTAAGACTGAGGCTACGCCGCCCTGAGCCAGGGAGGAATTATTTAGTGTCAGCTCCCGTTTGCTGACCAAAAGCACCTGTAGGCGGGGACTAAGATTTAATGCCGTGTAAAGCCCCGCAATACCGCTGCCGACGATTACAACATCATAATTTTTCTTCACGATTGTCACTTCCTGAACTTGTTGATCTAAAAAGAGCGTCTAATGATTCCCTAATAAGCATGGGAGGCCTGGCGGATGACAGCCGCCTGAAAAGAAACGGCGGGGAGAAACAGAAATTCTTCACGCCGGGTTTTCCTTCTATCCAACAGGTAAAAATCCTCAATATTTGTAACCTAGTATACCATAGGGAAAAGAAAAAAAGCAACGATATTCTGATACAAATACAGAGGAGATGACCCAAAAAATTAGTGACAATGATAGAGGAGCTCTTTTTCTTATGAGAAATCGGAGAAGAAAAAAGAAAACGATTAGGATTGCAGCTGTAACGGCATTTGACGGCCTCTTTTGGTTAACACGATTTTTTCGTGTTTTTCTCCCATTTTTTCAGTATTGCAATTCCGATCAGGCCAAAAAGGACGCCCAGTATACTGCCTGTTACAACGTCAGAAAAGTAGTGGACACAGAGGTAAAGCCTTGAAAAAGCAATTAAAAATGCCATAAGAAAGGCGGGAAGCGCCCATTTGCGGTTCGCCCAAGCCAGTATCACCGCACCGGTAAAGGAAGCAAGAGAGTGCCCGGAAGGGAAAGAATATCCGGATGGAGCAGAGATGATCAGTTCCAGCTCGGAAAACTCCACAAAAGGACGGGGCCTTTCTACGATGGGTTTGACAATCAGGTTGGCAAAAATCGCGCCTACCGCTAAGGCTATCAGCATGACAAAGCCGACTTTCCGGTATTTTTTGCTGCAGAGCAGCAAGACGCCCAAAAGGATCCATAAAATACCAGCATCCCCCAAGTGGGTAATCACCGAAAAAATAGGATCCAGTATGGAGTTGTGCAGATGGGTTTGAATGGCATTTAACAGAAAAACATCTATAGAATAAATCCAATCAAGCATAAGTTTTTCCTCACCTTTGTTATGTTATAGAAGATTTATTGTTAATCTTACCACATCCGGTGAAAATAATAAAGAGGGATCAGTGTTTATTGTGATTGTTTGTTTGGAGAAACAGAAATTTATCTTTTATAAAAATGACTTTTTCCTATAACTTTCTTTCAGTGAAAAAAGGGAGATTTGCGGGGAATCGCCCCGCACGCGACCTACTTTTGATGTCCAAAAGTAGGCAAAAGAGCTTCACTCAAACGCCGTGAAGGCTTGGTACGGGTCTTAAAAGCTGGCTCCTAACAAAGCACAATGAAAAATATTAGTTACTACCAAAGCAACTGCCAGCATAAGCGATAAACTAAATTTTTCCTTCTTTGCATGGTTAGGAGAACACTTTGTAGGCCCGTACAGCCGCCCCGGCGAGGGGCACGTTTTTGCTTCCTTTTGACGTGGGTCAAAAGGAAGTCGGGGTGCCGGGGTGAAACGCCCGGCAAACGAATTGGTAAAACAAATTTTGTTCTATCATAAAGGCTGCGAGGGTGGTACCCCCACATAAAAAAGATAAATTTCTGTTTTTGAACGGATCCTAGTAATTTCCAAAAACTACCTTGATAAACGCGTCTCAAAAGGCTTGACTTTTTAGGAGAAGAAGGATATACTAAAGGCAGAAATTAACCACCCATAGGGGGAGGGGGAGGTAGTTATGAGACATGAAAAATATATGGTGACCGGCATGACCTGTTCGGCATGCTCGTCCCGCGTGGAGAAAACGGTTTCCAAGCTGGAGGGTGTTTCCCAGGCTGCGGTAAACCTGTTAAGCAATAGTATGACAGTTGATTATGACGAAACTGTTCTTACGCAAAACGAAATTATTAAAGCGATAGAAGATGCCGGATACGGGGCTTATGTGGAAGAGAAAGCCGCTGGGGAAAAGGCGGCATCTTCTACGCCCGGAAAAGACCCGGTCCAGGAGAATATCCGGAACATGAAAACAAGACTGATTGTTTCGATTCTTTTTTCTGTTCCCCTGTTTTATATCTCTATGGGACATATGTTTTCCTGGCCTTTGCCCGGCATTTTATTGGGAGAGGAAAATGCGCTGATCTTCGCTTTCACACAGTTTCTTCTTTTGCTGCCGGTAATGGCGGTGAACCATCATTATTATCAAATGGGATTTAAAACCCTGTGGCATCGTTCTCCCAACATGGATTCTTTAATCGCGTTAGGCTCTACCGCTGCGGCGGTTTACGGGATTTTTGCCATTTATCAGATCGGATATGGGATGGGGCACGGGAATATGGGATTGGTGCACCATTATGCCATGGATTTGTACTTTGAATCCGCCGGGATGATCCTGACTTTGATCACCCTTGGGAAATTTATGGAAGCCCGGGCGAAGGGAAAAACCTCTGAGGCGATTACCAAATTGATGGATTTGGCCCCAAAAACCGCAAGAGTCATTCGGGATGGGGTAGAGCAGGAAATCCCTTCTGAAGAAGTGGTAAGCGGTGATCTCCTTGTGGTCAGATCCGGAGAGAGTATCCCCACAGATGGTGTGATTGTGGAGGGGCATTCCTTTGTGGATGAATCTGCGATTACCGGGGAGAGTATTCCGGTGGAAAAACAGCCGGGAAACAAGGTGGTGGGAGCAACCATCAACCAGTCGGGATATTTTCAGATGCAGGCTACCAAGGTGGGAGAGGATACCACTTTGGCTCAAATTGTCCGGCTGGTAGAGGAAGCCAGCTCTTCCAAAGCCCCCATTGCGAAGCTTGCGGATAAGGTCAGCGGCATTTTTGTCCCAGTGGTGATTGTCATTGCGATCCTGTCTTTTGTGGTTTGGCTGATTGCGGGGCAATCCTTTGAATTTGCTCTTTCTACCGGTATTGCGGTGCTGGTGGTGTCCTGCCCCTGTGCGCTGGGTTTGGCTACGCCTACCGCTATCATGGTGGGAACAGGAAAGGGAGCGGAAAACGGCATTCTGTTAAAATCTGCCGAAGCGCTGGAAACCGCTCACACCATCACGACTGTGGTGTTGGATAAAACAGGTACCATCACTCAGGGCAAGCCGGCGGTAACGGATCTGCTTCCTCAGCCTGGAATTTCTGAAAAAGAGTTTTTGAGCCTTGCAGTGTCTCTGGAAGCCCTTTCGGAGCATCCCTTGGCAAAGGCCATCACGGCTTACGGGGAAGAGAAGAGAATCATACCGCAAAAGGCACAGCATTATGAACAGATACCCGGTGAAGGGATTTTAGGAGAGCTTGATAAAGAGCGTTACTTTGCCGGAAATGCCAAAATGGCAGAAAAGTATCATGCGTTTACCCAGGAGACGGAAAAAGAGGCCAAGAGACTAGCCGCAGAAGGGAAAACACCGCTTTATTTTGGAAAAGAGGGCGCCCTTTTCGGATTGATCGCTGTCGCAGATCAGATGAAGCCCACCAGCAGGCAGGCGGTGGCAGAATTGAAGCAGATGGGGATTCAAGTGGTCATGCTTACCGGGGATAATCAGCTCACTGCTCAAGCGATTCAGAAGCAGTCCGGAGTCGACCGGGTGGTGGCGGAGGTTCTGCCACCCCAGAAAGAAGAAGAAATCCGGCGGCTACAGCAGCAGGGAGAAAAAGTCGCTATGGTGGGAGACGGGATCAATGATGCGCCGGCTTTGGCCAGAGCTGATGTAGGAATCGCCATTGGAGCGGGTACTGATGTCGCGATTGAATCGGCAGACATCGTCCTGATGAAGAGCGATCTGATGGATGTGGTTTCCGCTATACAACTGTCGAAAGCGGTAATCCGCAATATCCGTCAGAATCTTTTCTGGGCGTTTTTCTACAACGTGATCGGAATTCCGCTGGCGGCCGGGGTGCTTTATCCGTTTTTTGCGATCAAGATGAACCCGATGTTTGGAGCGGCCGCCATGAGTTTGAGTTCATTCTGTGTCGTGTCAAACGCTTTGCGGTTAAAGCTGTTTAAACCCAAATTTCACAGTGAATTGCAGGAGAATCAAACGGAGGCTTGTCCTGTTGCCGTAACCTGCTCCGTTCCGGAACAGGAGAGCGGGAGCTGTCCGTGTGATCAAATAAAAAACGTACAGGAGGAAAATACAATGAAAAAAACAATGGTAATCGAAGGTATGATGTGTGCCCACTGCTCCGGCAGAGTAGAAAAGGCGTTAAATGAAATTCCGGGTGTAGAGGCTACTGTCAATCTGGAAGCCAAAATCGCTGATGTGAATTTAAAAGACGCCAGCGTGTCCGACGAGGTGCTGAAAAAAGCGGTAACCGATGCCGGATATGAAGTGGTGGAGATCAAATAATGCAGGCGGATAAGCAAGCGGTAGGAAATCTTTTAAAAACCGCGAGAGGACAGATTGACGGAATTTTAAAAATGATTGAAGAAGATCGCTACTGCATCGACATCTCCAACCAGCTGATGGCTGCTCAGTCCGTGCTGAAAAAGGCGAACAGGCTGGTGATTGAAGCCCATTTGAATCATTGTGTCAAAGAAGCGGTCGAACAGAATGACGCGCAGGAAAAAATCAGTGAGATTATGGGAATCATCGATAAGCTGTCCAAATAAGAAGCATTTCATAGCTCGATAGCTGTTACCTCCCCTGGAATCCGGATCTCGGAAAGACAGGGGAGGTTTTATTACCGTAGCATGACCATATGATTCATTAAATATACGCAAATTTGATTTCCGAAAATGTTGATTTGTTACCGAATGTGTTGTATAATGATGATGTCGAATTCGATAATAGATTATGCTCAATTTGGAGGTATAGTTATGTTTATTGAAGAACGACATCAGGAAATATCAGATATGATTAAAGCAAATGGTAAGATCACCATTGCTGAAATTACAAGTAAATACGGTATATCCGATGAATCTGCACGCAGAGATCTACGACTACTTGAACAGAAAGGTTTTTGTAAGAGAACCCATGGCGGCGCCATTTCGATAAGACAGGTAAGCGTAAGACCTCCAGTCAACAGAGACTTTGATAATATGCCCATTTTTGATAACTACCGAGAGATTTCACGAGCGGCTGTGAAAAATATCAAAGAGAATGACACAGTATATTTGACCGGCGGATCCTTTGGTCATATTATGGCTTCCTTTTTGCCGCGGGATATCCATTACACTGTAGTCGTAAATTCAGTTGATATCGGCAAGGAACTCAGAAGTTTTGAAAACATCGATGTATACATCGCCGGTGGAAAAATGCGGCAAAGCGGTTCACTGGTTGATAGCCTGGCCAACGAATTTGTAAGCAGATTGCATTTTGATCTCTGTTTTATTACTGGAGGCGGTCTGACAGCAGAATTCGGTTTGTCCAACGGTACAGATGAAACGGCGACATTCCAACGCACTGTAATTAAAAACAGTCGTAGTAGATGTCTCGTGATACCAAGTTCAAAAATCGGCGTCGATTCTTTCATTAAAGTTTGTGATGTAGATGTCTTTGACTCTATTATCACAGACTGGGATTGCGTAGAAGATCAGATTACCGCCATCGAAGAAAGAGGCGTCGAGATTACAGTTGTTGAGGAGCCAAAATGAATCGTGAGCAAAAACTACGAAATCTGATTCTGGATAGATATACGAGTTTTCGTCAGTTTGCTATTGAGGCTGACATTCCGTATAGCACGCTTATGACGTTGCTTTCTCGTGATATAGGCGGAGCTTCGTTTGATACTGTTATTCTGATTTGCAAAAAGCTCGACCTTGATCCATTCAAAATTTAGGCTTTAACCTCTATTGAGAGGCCATAATTTACTGATATTCAAATTGGGATTTGTAGAGGAGACAGCATATGAAAAAAGCAGAAGGTATCTGTTCTGTGATAGGGAGCCTTGTAGGTGCAATAGGAACCGGAGTAGCTATTTACTTCACTGGAAGCGTTTGGTGTTCAATTATAGGATTTTTAGGTTTTAT
>CALWNT010000143.1 GCA_944382885.1 uncultured Clostridia bacterium
GCGACTGAGCGGCGCCCTTTATCCAATCTTTGGGCGAACAAAGATTGGCCGGGGTCTGGGAGCCGGTGCTCCCAGGTGCTTTATTCTTTCTCGGAAAGAATGTAATAAGGAAAATGGTTTTTAAATAGAGCGATAAATTTCTGTTTACCATAATCACCGAGCTTCCCCCATTCTCCTTCCAGAAAAGAACTCATTTCCAGCAAGAAAGCATTACTGTATTTTCCTTCTGAAAGATTTTTTCCACTTTCTGAA
Source organism: uncultured Clostridia bacterium (assembly GCA_944382885.1). GTDB lineage: Bacteria > Bacillota > Clostridia > Oscillospirales > Ruminococcaceae > Massiliimalia. The sequence goes on from CALWNT010000143.1 coordinate 253, forward strand.
AACCTGAGCTATAAAGCATGGAAATCTGATTTTCTACCGTATAGGGAATGTCATAATGATAGTAGACTCCCTGAGGCAGCTCTTGCGTAAGACGCTTCCATTCAGAAAGATAAAACTCCTCTTCTTCCTGATTTTTTGCCATATAATCGCATTCGAGATAAACGCCCTGGGGCTTCAGCGCCTGACAAATTTTCCGATAGAGCGTTTCTTTCTGCGGTTTCTCCAGATGATGCAGAGTTTCAAAGGAAACTGCCGCGTCATATACTTCAGTTCCGAAGGGAACCTTCAAATAATCTCCGCAGATCAGATTTAAAGGCTTTCCCTTCAATTTTTCCTCACAGTAAGAAAGCATCCGTTTTGTCAAATCAATTCCGGTCACAGAGAGAGCAGGAAACCTCTGATAAATTTCCTCCAATTCCAGTCCGGTGCCGCAGCCCAAATCCAAAAGAGTCTTGATGTTTTCGGGAAGCAGCTTAGCCATCAGCGGATACCCCTCTTGACAGCCCGCTACTTCTTTCCGCATATGTTCATCATATCCCTCTGCCCGTTTGGTAAAAAAATCGCTCATTTCTTCCGTCATTTTGTTTTCCTCCTTTTGGATCAGTTATTTTTCAGACGATACAGCTCCTTGGAAAGCTCCTGATACCGACTCTCTAATTCCTCTTTCTCTTTCGGATTCTGAGAGATTCTAAGGGATAAAGCGCTCAGCTCCATTTCCAGGTTCATCATCACAATTTTGGTGTCGTCCCGTTTTTTCGGTCCTTTTTTCCGTTCCAAATAGTCGTCATAGTTTCCCTCAAACTGGAAAAGCTTTCCGTTTTTGACTTCTAAAATTCCGGTGGCCACCTCACGGATAAAGCTCTTATCATGAGAGGCAAACAGCACCGTCCCCTCATATTCAGAAAAGAGTTTGCACAGCGCTTCGACGGATGGAATATCCAGATAGTTGGTCGGTTCGTCCAGCAAAAGCAGGTTTGCATCAGATACAAACAGCTTTGCAAAGGAGAGCTTCACCTTTTCCCCGCCGCTTAAAGAAGATACCGGCTGATCCACAAAATTTCTGGGCAACAGCAGACGGTTGAGTACACTTCTGCCTACTGACTCCTCCTGTATGCTCTCTTTCATTAAATTTTCCAGGACGGTTTGCTCTTCTTCCAGATTTTCAAAATTCTGATAAAAATAACCGATTTTAGCTTTTGGTACTTTTCTGATTCCCGGATATTCCGACATAATCAGATTTAACAGCGTGCTCTTTCCCGCACCGTTGTCCCCCAGCAAAGCAATTCGCTTTCCATTGGGAAGGGTGAATCTGGCATTGCGAAAAATGCTTCTTCCTGTTCCTTTTTCTTCAGAAGAGGAGGAATAAGAAAAGGTGATACCCTCCCCCTCCAGTACGATTTTGTTCTTCGGCGGATCGGTCAAAGAGAAGTCCGGGCGGATCACTGGCTGCTGTTTTGGCTTTTCCTTCACCTGTAAATGTTCGATGCGGGAAAGCACAGCCTTTGCCGATGATTCCATATGCTGCTGCTTCACGTCGAAGGGCCGGGACGCCAAAAAATTCTTGAGTCTCGCTTCTTTGGGATCCAGATTTCTCGGACGGGTCCCCACTTCATGGGCCCGCTTTTTCTTCTGTTGATAAATCCGTTCCAGACGTTCTTTTTTCTCCGTATACGCCTCATATTCCCGCATCTGACTGAGATAAGCATGTTCCCTTGCCGTTTTGTAAGCACTGTAATTTCCGGAGTAGAAAAAGAGCTTCTCCTCCCGAATTTCGATTATCTTGGTACACAGAACGTCTAACAAATCCCTGTCATGGCTAATAAGAACCAGCGTCTCTACTTCACTCAATTTCTTTTTCAGCAGTTCAATTCCCTTTAAATCCAGATTGGAAGTAGGCTCATCGGCAAAAAGAAGGGGGCTTCCCTTTCCCAACGCCCCCGCCAAACGGATACGGGTATTTTCCCCGCCACTGACAGTCTGCTGCTCTCGTTTGTCCGACACCCGAAGCTCTTTTAAAAGTTTGAAGTCTTCTGCTTCCCGCTGATTGGAAAACTGTTTGAAATAAGCAATGTCGCACTGCCGCTCCACCGTTCCAGCATCCGGTTCCAATTCTCCGGAAAGAATTTGCAGCAGCGTTGTTTTTCCGCTGCCGTTTGGGCCGACAATCCCGATCTTATCCCCTTTTCGTATCACCAGTTCCTCAAAGGAGAACAGTAGCCGTTCCCCGAATTCTTTTTTAATCTGTTTTGCTGTAATATAATTCAAAAAAATCCCTCCTGACCGCACACAGCCGGAGGGATTTTGGAAATTTGCGTTTGAAAACAGGCAAAAAAAGCAGGGCTTCCGCCCTTACAAAAATACAAGGGCAAAGCTTTACCACAATCTGTCAAAACAGATTTTCTGACTGATTTTCCAATTCAAAACACAACTCTCAAAAGCAAAACAAAAGAAGCCTTTTCCCTTCTGTTTTGCCTTCCGCTCCGCAGTGCAGATGATAAAAATGAGTTTGTTTTTGAATTAGCGAATAATCATGTCAGTGGTAAACCTTGCCCTTTCTTTCAATTTTAAGATACAGCCCAAAGGCTGTAAAACCTGAGAAAACATATTCCGCAATGATTTTCAATATCATTTCCGGAATAGCATTCCCATTTCAGTGTCATTATACTCAGAATACTCTCTTTTGTCAACATTCAAAGCTGAAAACATCCTAATAAACGTACCTCTCACAAAATCATATTCTTTAGAGATGGATCTCTATGCTGATATCTTCTCATTTTTCAAGGTACAAACTATCTTTTTTATTCTCTCAGCAAATCCTGATACAGCCTTTCCACCTCCGCCCCGGAAGCAAGCCAGGGAGAAAAAGCAGAAGCACTCCCTGCCGCAATGCCTTTTAAAAAGGCTTTTTCCATAGAATGCTCCGTCAGATATCCGGCTAAAAAGCCCGCAACCATAGAATCCCCTGAACCTACCGTATTTTTCACCTCACCCTTGGGAGGTCTTCTGAAAAAGAATTTTCCTGATTCACACAGGAAGACCGCTCCGTCTCCTCCCATAGAAACCAGGACATTCCGCGCTCCCATCTGCTGAAGCTTTCCGGCATATTTCCTGATCTCTTCCGGATCAGTGAGGGTTACTCCAAACAGTTCTCCCAGTTCATGGTGATTGGGTTTAATCAAAAACGGACGGTATTTCAGTACATTTTTTAACAGCTCTCCTGTGGCGTCTACCACGGAAAGCACCTCTTTTCCCTGAAGAACAGAGAGCATTTTTTCATAAACATCTCCCGGCATAGAAGACGGTACACTTCCTGCCAATACCAGGATATCATTTTTGTGCAGTCCTAAAAGCCTTTGATAAAGAAGAGAGATCGCTTCCTTGGAAATTTCCGGCCCTTGAGCATTGATTTCGGTATCTCCCCCTGACTGGATCTTGACGTTAATTCTCGAAAGGCCCTCTTTTAACCGGATAAAATCAGGGGAACAGCCAGCCTCTTCTACCATCCGGACAATCTCCTCGCCGGTAAATCCCGCAGCAAAACCTAAGGCACGGCTCTCGATCCCCAGATGTGCCAAAAGGATCGATACGTTGATCCCCTTTCCTCCCGGATAAAGGGTCTCTTTGGCTGTCCGGTTTACCCGCTCGGTCACAAGCTCTGGCACTTCTACCACATAGTCGATTGCCGGATTCAGCGTCACTGTATAAATCATTGTGCTCACCATCACTTTCTTGCTTTTGAGTTCATCTTTGCTGTCTACCGAAACGACAGATCGAATGATTTCGTTAACTACATCAGAGGAGCAAACAATTTTAGGATCGCCCTGCCAAACTTGCGGTACCAGGGAAGGTTCCGGCATTCGCCCAGTGTCACTGGCTGACATACCTTTAACGTATTCAAAAAGTCCCGTTTCATATCCGCAATACAGGAAGATCGGTAAAACAAGGTAGCACATTCAAAATGAAGGTATAGGCTTCTGTAATCCAGATTGATGGTGCCCACTACACTGAATTCATCGTCCACTACAAAGGTCTTTGCGTGAATAAACCCAGGAGTATACTCATAAATACGCACTCCATTTTCCAACAGCACTTCATAATACGCCTTGGTGACTGCGTGAACATACCATTTATCCGGAACATGGGGGGTAATAATCCTTACATCCACCCCCGACTTCGCCGCAATGGAAAGAGCAGTCACCATTTCATTGTCTACAATCAAATAAGGAGTTGTGATATAGATAAACCGTTTCGCCTTGTTAATCAAATTAAGATAAACAATTTCCCCCACCGGTTCATGATCCAGTGGATTGTCTGAATAAGGCTGAACAAATCCATCTGTAGGGACGATCCGATCCAGGTGGACATGGGGACGATATTGCTCAAAATCCTCTTCAATTCCCCGGATATAGTCCCACATGGACAAAAACATCACCGTCAAACTCCATACCGCGTCGCCTTTGAGCATAACCGCGGTGTCTTTCCAATGCCCATGCTTGGGATAGGCATTGATATATTCATCGGCTAAATTGATTCCTCCGGTAAAGCCGGTATGTCCATCAATGACACAAATCTTTCTGTGGTCCCGGTTATTCAGCCTGGATGAAAGTACCGGAATAAATTTGTTGAACACTTCACACTGGATGCCCAAATTTTCCAACGTTCGTTTATAGTCCCCCGGCAGAGTCATCAGACTGCCTATATCGTCATAAATGACCCGGACGTCTACTCCCTCCAACACTTTCTGGCAAAGAATATCCAGAATTGTATTCCACATTCTCCCTTCCTGAATAATAAAATACTCGAGAAAAATGTAGTGTTTCGCCTTCACCAGTTCTTCTTTCATGCGTTCAAACTTTACTTCTCCCAAAGAAAGGTATTCGCTGTAAGTATGGGCATAGGCCGGACAGAAAGCGTAATTGGCGATATAGCGGGAAATATTGGCGGCGTTTTCATCCACCTGCTTAATTGCTTCTGAAACTGGTTCCTGCTGTACCAAAGATTCTGCGATGTTTTTGGCCATCACATGCATTTTTCGCTTTTCCCTGCGGCTGAGCTGATTGCCTCCAAAAATCAGATAAAACAGACCGCCGAACACCGGAAACAGCATAATAGGAATAATCCACGCGATCTTATAGCCGGGATTACTTTTCCCATTGACAATCCCCAGCACCACGCAAAGGCTTAAAGCAAAACTGAAGGCATAAAAATAAATGAAATATTCATTGAAAAAGCACAGCACTCCGACCAAGGCCAAAATCTGGAGCAGCAAAAACAGCGCTACAAAGACTACACGGTGAAATAAAATTCTTAAAACCTTCTTGATAAACCCTTTCATAAATTCCTTCCTGTACCTCCTTTTCCGAAATGATAAAAACCATCAAAGCCAACAGAGCTTTCGCCTTTTTGTAATTGTCTCCTTGAAATTCCAGGCGGTATTTTTTCGGTCGCTATGATGATCTGCCCTGTCCTCTTTGGCTAAAAAATACAAAGCCCGTCCGTTTTTCATTTGTTAAATCTTTATCTTTTTAATATGATTAGTATACCCTTTTCCTCTAAAACCGTCAACTGACATTTCCTTATCTCCTATCGAAAAGGAAATCGAAATCTGCCGAAAATCAAAAAAATATTGCACAGATCGTTTGAATATGCTATGATAATTTTGTTACTCGTATTCGGTAAGACAATCATTTATCGACTGTAAAGGAAGAAGCAATTTTATGAATGAATCCCTTGTTGATCTCTTAATTGAAAACCTTCAGCAGAAGACTGCGGACAATACGCTTGATTGGCAGATCGCCGACCGGAGCGACTCCGCAGCGATTCGTCGTCAGTTTGATTTGTGCAAAAATAAATACGGCATTCCTTCTCCGGAAGAAGCGTACCTTTGCAAAACTAAAGCGGGGAATATCCTGCTTTTAAAGGCGGTACGTCTGGTTCCGAAAACAGGCTCTATTATTCGTGCTGAATATGAATATCGTCTGCTGGTTCAGCCCGATGGAAAAGGGGAATATCTGGATGTCAATGAAGCCAGCGCCAAATTAAATCAGGCTCTGGAAAAACTGACGGATCTGGGATATGATCTAAATCTTGATTCTGAAGAGTCAGTCTATCCAGATTATCCCAGCGGACGAATCTCACGGTTTATTTTTAACGTTCTCTCCAAGCATGATTGATTCTGCTGTTTCAAACCTGTGATTTGGGATGACATAGAAATTCTGAGAATCTTCTTATTTTGCGTATTTCAGAAAACAAGAATAAAGTGAAAGGGCAGCCTTTAAGGCTGCCCTTTCCGTTCTGTAGCTTTGTTGCATTTAGAGAAAACATGCGTTGCACCACAACTGTGGAAGTTATACCCAGTCCATTCTTTCCCCTACAAAGCCCAGCAATACCAACACAACAAAAATCACAATCGAATAAACGATAATTTTTTTTACCGAAGGCTTGTCTTTGTCGTCCTGCCAAAACATAAGAACACATCCTTTCTTTGTCTTGCGCTTGCCGCAAAAAACGTTTCAATCAGGGAAGACTTATTTTCGGGATACTTTTTTCACAAATTCCTTATGCTTTTCTTTGATATCCCGTCCAGTCAACTGATAGCTGAGTAAAGCGTCAGCTACTTTTTGAACGTCTACGCCGACATCCTTTTTAAATTGAGGCTTTTTAAAATATTTTTTCAATAAATCAATGGTAATGATCGGATTTCCTCTGTCAATATTCAACTCACAATGAGGATTGGTAAAGACAACAAGACTTTCTACCGGGACTTTATAAATTTTTTCCTTTTGGAGCAAATGCTGAACGCAGTCGATATGAGTCTTATTTTGCAGCAAAGGATTGTAAAACGTTTTTCTTTCCTCTTTTAAAATTTGAGTCCAGTTTTTGTCTTTTCCGGTACCGTAAATTTCTCCGCCCAAATTTTTGGTCTCCAATACGACGATTCCGAAATTGCCAATTACAATATGATCAATTTGGGTACTTTCTTCATAAAGCGGGAGATAGATATCATTAAGCACCTGATAGTGATTTTTTTTCGCGATTTTATGGAGCATATGCTGCACCTGTTTTTCGCCGTTTTTTCCCGCCTTGTAAATCCGGTTTTCTTTATATCGTTTATAGCCAAAGTAAATCGCGATAAAAATAATTACGATTACCGCAAAGACAATTGACACGATGAGATATGTTTTTTCTTCCAAGCCAATGACCTCCAACTTTTAGATTCTCTGCAATAATATTACTATTTTAACACAGATGAATAAATTTGCAAATACAAGGTCATAATATTAATGAAAAATTTTCAAATACATCGTCAAGCGATGGGAGGAAACTAAATTATGTTAGATAAAATTGCATTATTTTTGGTGATTATCGGGGCCCTTAACTGGGGTTCCATTGGGATCTTTGGCTTTGATATTGTAGGCTGGCTGTTTGGCGGTCAAGACGCAATTGTCAGCCGGATCATCTTTACACTGGTTGCCATTGCCGGTCTCTGGTGCATTTCATTCTTCTTCAAAAAAAATGACGTAGTTGAATGATTGCGTCTGTAATTCAGTCTATTCGCATTAAGATAATGATCCCTTAATGTACAACAAAAAGGCCCCCAAAAAATTTGGGGGCCTTTTTATAGAAGAAACTATTTTGAAACAAGGTCTCTGGTATCTCTCGCAATGAGAAGCTCTTCATTGGTCGGCACAATCCAAACCTCTACTTTAGAACCGTCTTTTGAAATTCTGCCTTCTTTGTGATTTAATTCTGTGTTCATGGGATCGTCCAGTTCAATTCCCAAAAATTCCATATCTACACAGACATCATGTCTCAATTCGTCAGAGTTTTCACCGATACCACCGGTAAAGACAACGGCATCGATCCCGCCCATAGCAGCAGCATAAGAACCGATGTATTTCTTGATCTGATAACGGAACATATCGATGGCGATCTGGCTGCGCTGGCTGCCCTGATTTGCGTCGGCAATCAGGTCTCTGGAATCGCTGGTTTTTCCGGACATACCCAGGAAACCGGACTTTTTATTCAGCAGATCATTCATCTGATCCGGATTTAATTTTTCATGCTTCATCAAAAACAGAACGACAGAGGGATCGACAGCACCGGAACGGGTACCCATTTCAAGACCGTCCAAGGGGGTAAAGCCCATACTGGTATCAACGCATTTTCCATACTTGACAGCAGCTACGGAAGAACCATTCCCCAGATGGCAGGTAACAATTTTCTTTGTTTCCATATCCCAGCCGGTCAATTCTCCCAATCTACCGGTGACGAAACGGTGGGAAGTCCCATGAAAACCGTATTTCCGAACCTGATATTTTTCATAATATTCATAGGGAAGACCATACATGTAAGCCTTTGGCGGCATGGTCTGATGAAAAGCGGTATCAAAAACCACGACCTGCGGGGTATCTTCCGGAAATACCTTCTGGCAGGCACGGATTGCCAGAACATGTGCAGGATTATGTAACGGCGCCAAATCAGAAAGATTTTCGATTTTGTTGATAACATCCTCGGTGACCAATACGGATTCAGAGAAATATTTACCGCCCTGAACAATACGGTGACCGATCGCGGATATTTCAGCAAGGTCTTTTACCACGGCATGCTCGCCGGTGGTAAGCAGTTCAACCAGCTTCTGAAAAGCCTCGGTATGGGTTGGAAAATCCGCTTCCTCTTTGATGGTGGTACCGTCAGCGGTTTTGTGAGTGATGAGACCGCCGATCCCGATTCTTTCACAGTTTCCTTTTGCCAAAACAGCTTCGGTTGTCATATCAATTAACTGATATTTCAATGAGGAGCTACCTGCATTGATAACGAGAATTTTCATTCTGTCCATCCTTCCAAATTATAATTTCCGTGACCTTGAACATCACATAAAGTTATATTATAATAGTAATACATCCGTGTCAAAAAAACAAGTCTTTTTTGGGAAGGAGCGCCTCTTTTTGAAAGTCTTCGGTATCATTGCAGAATACAATCCTTTCCATAACGGACATCGCTTTCAGTTAGACGCTCTGCGTGCAGAAGGCGCTACCCATATTGCCGTTGTCATGAGCGGACATTTCGTCCAGCGGGGAGATGTTTCCATCTGTTCCAAATGGGCGCGGGCCGAGGCCGCACTGCAAAATGGAGCGGATTTGGTAGTAGAGCTCCCCACTGCTTTTGCCATGTCTCCCGCCAGGGATTTTGCCAGAGGAGGGGTGTTCCTCCTATCCCAATTGGGAGTAGATGAAATCTCTTTTGGAAGCGAATGCGGCGATCTTGCCTTTTTGACCGACCTTACCCTTCAATTAGCTGATTTAGAAGAAAATCCTTTGTATCGTACCCAGTGGCAGGAGTATCTCAAAGCCGGTTATTCTTATCCTAAAACCAGAGAGCTGCTGGTACAAAAATACTGCGGTGCTAACACAGCCGCGGAACTGACAAAACCGAATAATCTATTGGGACTGGAATATCTCCAGGCGGCCAGAGAGCTAAACAGCCCAGTTTCTTTTTCCACAATCAAACGACAGGGCGTCTCCCATGATGAGGACAAAACCTCTGGAACCTTCGCCAGCGCGTCCCATATCCGAAGCTTACTGTATCGCGGAGAATCAGAAGCATTCCGTTACCTTCCTCCTGCGATGCAGAAGCTGTATCGCAGGGAACAAACTCAGGGAAAAGCCCCCTGCTCGCTTACCCAATTAGAACGCGTTTGTCTGTCCAAGCTGCGTTTTTTATCAAAGGACGAGCTCCGCGTCATACGAGGTATACAAAATGGACTGGAAAACCGGCTTTTGGAAAAATTGAAAGACGCGTCTTCTCTTTATGAATTGGAAACCGAAATGGTCAACCGGCAATACAGCCGTGCCAGAATCAGACGGATTCTATTAAATGCCTTTCTGGAGAATACAGTCAATCGGGAACCGTTTCTCCCTCAATATATCCGAATTCTGGGACTCAATCAAAGAGGTGCGGAAATTCTCAAAAGAGCGAAACCCGCTCTCCCAATCGAGAGCAAAATGATAAAGCTTGCAGAAGCTGGATATGCCGACGCACAGTTGGAAATAAGAGCCACCGATCAATTCAGTCTCGCGAGCCCTCAGATACAGCCCTGCGGCAGGGAATTTACACAGCCGATGATCTTTCAAAAAACGGAATAATCCAGTAAAGAAGAAAGGAAGCGCCTTTTTTGGAAAACTTTATCTTCAGCGTCAACGCCACTTTGCCTGTCTTTTTAGTGATTGTCGTAGGCTATATCTTAAAGCAGATCGGCTTGCTGGACATTCACTTCACCAATGTCCTCAACCGATTCAATTTTCATGTTTCTTTGCCGGTCATGCTGTTTCAGGATATTATGAATTCCGACATACGCAAAACCTTTGACCTCAAGTATATCCTGTTCTGTGTAGTTGCCACCAGCCTTTGCTTTTGGATTCTGTGGGGATGTTCCAAAAAGTTCATCCGGCCAAAAGAAAGTGTCGGCGCCTTTGTGCAGGCTTCCTTCCGAGGAAGCGCCGCGGTTTTGGGCGCCGCCTTTATTCAGAATATGTACGGAACCTCTGGGATGGCTCCTTTGATGATTATTGGCTGTGTTCCGCTCTACAATATTTATTCTGTTATTGTACTTTCCGCCGAATCAAATGGAAGCAAAGAGAAAAACCTCCAAAATACGGCTCTGGAAATCGTCAAAAACCCCATTATCATCGGAATACTTGCCGGACTTCTGGTAGCTGCGCTAGGGATTCAGCTGCCGACGGTGTTAGATAAAACTGTTTCCAGCATCGCTTCTACCGCTACCCCGATGGCGCTGATTGTCATTGGCGCAGCCTTTGAGGGAAAAAAGGCCATTTCGAAAATCAAACTCACCTGTATTGCTTCTGTCATTAAGCTTTTAGTCCAGCCAGCTGTATTCCTGCCGTTGGCGGTACTGGCCGGATTCCGTGACCAGCACCTGATCGCTTTGCTGATTATGCTGGGAGCGCCAACCACTGTCAGCTGTTATATTATGGCAAAAAATATGGATAACGACGAGTATCTTACCTCCAGCGTCATTGTAGCCACCACTCTGTTTTCCTCTGTCACCATGACCTTCTGGATCTATCTGTTAAAATCCTTTTCTTTGATTTCCTGAGGAATTTTCCTAAAAAATGTTGGGGGCTAAAATCTCCCTAAAAGTAGAAAAAAGACAATCTTTCCATCTAAGATCAAAACAAAAATGCCCGCTAAAATAGGACAGCGTACGCAAAAAATGAATCCTCCGTGTGGATGTCACCACACGGAGGATTCATTTTTTGCGGCGATAACTCCCCAGAAGAGAATATAGAAGTATATTATTTCCTGAAGGAATTTTAAAGTCTATCTGGTAGGGAATGTAAATACATAAACAATGCATCTGTACTATGTTCAAGTACATTCATAGTTAGCGGAGATGGCTCGGCATAGACTATTCTGTAGTCTATTTCTCCAAGTTCTTCTCTTACAGGGAATGCAAGCATCTCTTTATCAATACACATCTTTGCGGCTATGCCCTGTTTATTTCCTCTGGCATCTAACCTTATCCATCTATTGATCGACTTCAAATAAACAGCGTTCAAAGCATGAATACAGTATCCCGTCTCTGGGGTATCACCTAAAGTCAATCTTTGATAACAAATTCCTGATGGTATGTTGTTTGCCCTTAATAATGCCGCCAAAAGATTTGACTTTGCCCAGCAGATGCCAACTCCTTCTCTCAGGACATCGGTTGCCTTAACGGTTATTCTCTTATCTTGAATATCCCAAGAGTGTTTAATCTCATCTCTAACAAATTCATAGCTTTTCTTAACAGTCTCGATTTCGTTTCTTGGTACATAAAAACTTTGTGCGGTTTTTATCATTTGCTCATTATCCCAATCTATGTAATAACTGTCCTTTAGATATTCTTCAAACTTGTCATGTATTTTTAACATACATTTCACCTTCCAAATCGCATTCCATGCCAGTAAAGTATATCACAAAATTCTGAAACCTCCTATCATCTATATATGTCCACTGATACCCGACTATTTGTCAGGCATTTTGCCATCTATTCTAAAAGCAGGGAGGCGAAAAATTCCTCATACAGATCTCCCCAATCTTCCATCGGGTAAGACGCTCCTCCGTTTACGCTTTTTAATAAATTCGACCGATACTCCTCTCCTGCGGCCAGTAGCTCTCCCAGGGATATCTCAAATCCCAGCTTTTGAGCAGCATGGCAGAAACTGAGTACCGGGTCTTTCTGCTTTCGGGTTTCAAGGAGCATTTCTTTTACATCCTGATTGTCTTTGGCCAGCTGTAGCAACTCTTTTAAGCGACCTTCTATCATTTCGATTCCTCCCATATATTGTATCTATCTTACCAATTACAAAAGAGCCGTCTGAAAAAATTCAGACGGCTTTTCACTATTACCAGAGCCTCAATTTTTAAAAGAATTTTTTAACTTATCAAAAAAACTCTTCCGTTTCTCGTAATTTTTCTCATTCAAAGTGTTTTCAAATTCTTTTAATGCGTTCTGCTGCTCTTTTTTCAAATTTTTCGGCACTTCTACCACAACGGTAACATACTGATCGCCCCGGCCTCTGCCATTTAACTGCTGAACGCCCTTGCCTCTGAGTTTAAATACCGTGCCAGGCTGAGTACCGGCCGGAACCGTGTATTTCACCTTGCCGTCAATGGTGGGGACAACCAACTCATCCCCCGTGACAGCCTGATAATAAGTAATCGGAATC
>CALWNT010000144.1 GCA_944382885.1 uncultured Clostridia bacterium
ACGCGGCCTACTTTTGATGTCCAAAAGTAGGCAAAAGGACATTCCTCAAACGCCGGAATGGCTTATTACGGGTCTTTGAAGTTAGCTCCTAACGGAGTACAACGAAAAATATTAGTTTCTGCCAAAACAATCGCCAGCACCGGCGATAAACTAAATTTTTCCTTCTTAGCGTGGTTAGGAGAACACTTGTTAGACCCGTACAGCCGCCCCGGCGAGGGGCACGTTTTGGTTCCTTTGGCGCCTCAATTTATTGAGGTTACCAACAGGAACCCGTCGCGTCGGGGGCGGAACCCCGACCAGCCAAGTTATAGAACCGGCCAGGTTCTATACGATAAATTTCTGTTTAATCTAATTATTTCTTATCTCCCGCTCGTTTGTGTGCCTTCCGCCTCATCCAATTCCTGTAAAGCGTGCAGAATATGGATTTTCATCGCAGTACGCGCTCCTTCCGGATTCCGCTGTTCCAAAAATTCCATCAGCATCCGGTCGTCCTCCATATTTTTCTGAGATAAGCTGTCGTTCTCCTGCAAAAGCTTTACCCCGCCTTCAATCGCCTTTAGAATAATCGGAATCAGCTCATTCATAAAACCGTTGTGGGTGGCCTTGGCAATGGCTTTATGAAACGCCTGTTCCTCCAAGGTGCGGTCTTCTCCGTTTCGAATCATCTCTTCGATCCGCCTGCCATGATCCAAAATGGCGTTCATTTCTTTTTTAGTAGCTCTTTGGGCCGCCAAATAAGCGTTTTCCGGTTCAAACATCAGCCTGATTTCAAACAGATCCCGCATGTTGATCTTGAGAGCCGACAGCTCATTTAAGTCCGAGTAAGCGGCAGTTCCTGCCTGCTGGGTGACAAAGGTACCCTTTCCCCGCTTGATTTCCAGAATATTTCCGGTCACCAAAATCCGGATCGCTTCCCGCAAGGTCGTACGGCTCACCTGAAGCTCTTCTGACAACTCGTTTTCGTTAGGCAGCTTGTCTCCCGGACGAAAACGCTTGTCCACCGTGATCATGGAAAGTATATCTTCAGCTACTGTTTCCGACAGCATTTTTGCTTTCGGCATCGCTTTTTCCCTCTTTCTGTTTCGAGTTTTCTACAACCAAATAGTTCCCTATCGCAATTTCTTTCTATCATACTACAAAAGCTTGTATTTTTCAATACTGTTGTATGATGTCTAATATCTTTTAGTTTTTTTGGGAAAATCAGAGAAAGAGCGGGAAGATATTTGCATTCGGGGAGAAAAGGGGTTAAAATAAAGTAAATTATTTCTTTCCCATCTTCCGATGTCTGCGGAAGAAATTTATTTAAGGGATGTGCTCTATCATGCAGCAACTCAATTCGATCCTCGATAGATTGTCCGGAGTCTCTGTCTATGAGAATCTCCTCAAAGATCCGCTTATAAAACAATTCCTGAAACTCCGAAAGGAATCAGGAAAGAAAAAACCAGACTTTTTTCAATGTGCCGCTCATTACAGCAAAGTGTGCGCCTTTCTTTACCGGGAAGAATTTCAAGGAAATCTCTCTGATTATCTCCTGGATAAAATTCTCTGCGATAAGAATATTTTTACCGTTTCCGCAGCCAGAGGAGAGTGGCGTGCCCTGCCGGAAACAATCCGCGCCTCGACAGCTTTTGATCTGGATGCCTTTTTTCAGCTTGCTTCCCTTTCTTCCAAAGAGATCAAAGCGGCTTTGACCCAACTCTTCCCCCAAAAGCAGGAATTGATCGACTCCCTCCCTGATTACCAAACTGAACCGGAACGATTTTCAGAGTACACCCGTTGGGGAGATCAATTGGAAGAGATTGCTTCTTTTCATCAGAAAAACGGCATCTCCCTTTTTGCAAAATATTTTGCCTTTTATCTTTCTGATAAGCAAAAGATTATTCCGGTGAAACAATTCGTGCCGGTCAATCTGACCAGCTTAAAAAAATATGACTATCAAAAACAGCAGATTGTGGACAATACCTTGAGTTTTCTCCACTGCAAACCGGCGAATAACGTCCTCCTTTACGGGGATCGGGGCACCGGAAAATCCACAATGGTCAACGCCATCCTCACGGATTACCACGCCCAGGGGCTCCGGATGATCCAGGTAGCGAAAGAAGATATTCTATATCTTGACAAAGTGTTAAAACTGATTCGGGAGGTGCCTCTGCGTTTTATTATTTTCATCGACGACCTGACCTTTGGGGAAAATGATGAATGCTTTAATACCCTCAAGGCAATTCTCGAGGGTTCTCTCAATGCCATGCCGGAAAACGTATTGATTTATGCCACCACTAACCGACGGCATCTGATTAAAGAGACCTTTTCCGGCAGAGAAGGAGATGAACTTCACGCCAGCGACACCAGGGATGAAAGTGCCTCTCTGGCCGACCGTTTCGGCCTTACCATCACCTTTTCCAAACCCAATCTGCCTGATTATCTGGATATCGTCTGCCAGATCGCCGCGGAGCGTGGCCTTGAGGTAGAAGAAGAAGTTCTGAAAAAAGGCGCCAATGTTTTCGCCATGAAAAAGGCCGGACGTTCCGGCCGTGTTGCCAGACAATATGTGGATTATGTAGAAGGCCGGCTGAGTCTAGGGCTTCCCTTATAACAAAAAAGGAGGGTTTCTGTGAAACGGTTTTACAAGATCTTCTTAGCAGGGATTCTTTCCTGTGTTCTGCTGTTTTCCCTCTCTTCCTGCAAGGAAAGGAAAGCTCCGGTCAAATATTCAGAGCAGGAAACCTATCCGGTTACAATCGAAAACATTACCCTCTCCCAAGAACCGGAAAGCATTGTCTGCCTTTCTCAGGAAATCCTTACCGCTTTGGACGAGTTGGGAATGATTGACAAAGTGGTTGGCATTTCTTCCGACAGCTCTCAGCCCGAGGGGAAAACGCTTCCGCAGCTCGGCACTGTACAAAACCCGGATACCGCGCAGATCCTCAGCCTGAAACCGAGTTTAGTCATTACCAGCTATCCCTTCTCTGCGAAAGAAATGGAAGAATTTCAAAACCAGTCTATTCAGGTGCTGGTTCTCCCATTGAAGGAAGATGGGACTGCGGATACCTCTCAGTTATATCTCCTTCAGGGAAATCCCCAGGGAGAGTCCCAGGCTGAAACCGAGTAAGAACATGCGATTCCTTCAGATTAAAAACAGGAGGTTTTTATGGCCGTTACCATTAAGCAAATTGCCGAATACGCTGGAGTATCCAGGGGAACAGTGGACCGGGCACTGAATCATCGCTCAGGAATCAATCCCGATGTGGCAAAAAGAATTCGGGAAATCGCCTCCGAACTGGGATATACGCCAAATCGTGCGGGGCGCGCCCTGGCAAGCCATAAAAAGCCTCTCCTGATTGGTATTATCTTAAACAGCATCGGAAATCCCTTTTATGACGATGTGCTCCGAGGGATTTACAAAGCGGCGGAAGAATATCAGGATTTTTCCCTGCAAATTCAAATGCGTCAGCTCAAGGGGTACGATCCCCTAGAACAGCAGCAGGCGATTGAAGAATTTGGGTCTTCGGGAGTCAGCGCCCTCATTATCACGCCGATGAACGAGCCCTCTGTGCGGCAAAGCCTGCTTGCGTTGATCCAGAAAGGCATCCCGGTGGTAAAACTGAATTCCGATTTGGAACATACTGAAGAGGCCGTCTATATCGGCTGCAATTACCATAAAAGCGGTGCGGTGGCGGCAGGACTGTTAGGATTATTTTCTCACGGAAAGGCGCTGGTGGGGATTGTAACCGGCTCTGAAAAAATGCTGGGACATCACCAGCGGATTGAGGGATTTCTAGAAACCTGTCAATCGGATTTTCCGGAGATGAAAATTGCCGCCGTGAAAGAAAACAACGACGACGAGGCCCTTTCCTATCACTGTACCAAAAGTCTGCTGGAAGAGTATCCCCTTTCCGCGCTTTATTTTTGCGCAGGGGGAGTTTCCGGCGGAATCCGCGCAGTGGATGAATGGCAGGCAAGTCGGCCCCGGCGCAAACGGCCTTTTGTACTGTGCTGCGACGCTACCTCTGAAATCAAAGAGCTGATCCGACTTGGAAAAATTGACGCCACAGTATGCCAGCAGCCCTTTCGTCAGGGATATGACGGCGTCAAAACCGTATTTGAGGCATTGATGAACAAATCTCCCTCCAAGCAGAAAGATATTTATACGGATAATGAAATCAAAATCAGATACAATTTAGAAAAATAAGGAAGAACGCGGTTTGAACAGCACCCCATTTGTTAGACAGTATGGTATACTGAATAACAAGTGGGGTGATTTATTATGCCAAAAGGGATACCAAACAAACGGTATACGCCAGAATTCAAGAAACGAGTCGTTGAGGCGGTC
>CALWNT010000145.1 GCA_944382885.1 uncultured Clostridia bacterium
GCGATCACCTCTTCATTTCCCTGATCCAGTCCTTGTTTGTGAAGCTCCTGGGTCAGCAGATAGATCGCGTTTACGCCGCCTTCCGGGAAAGCAGTGTGCTTGGAAACGCCATAGGCTTTTACCTGAATCACACCATCTTTCCGCAGCATGGAAAAACTATCGGGAAAACGGGCGATCTTTTCCCGTACCTCAGCGGTATCTTCCAGCTGGACCTGGGCATAATCCGCCACCATATTGCTGGCCTGTCCTCCCTTTAAAGAAAGCAGCGGCTTTTGCAGAGGTTTTCCCGACCAGATATTTCCTTCGATAATCCCCTTTTCCCCATAGCAGACCGGAAAGCCGCAGTCCGCAATAATATTGAGCTTTGGGCAGGCGTGATGTTCTGTAAAATATTCCAGATCGGCCATGCCGTTTTCTTCATCACAGCCCACATACAGCTTCAAATGATGCTTCAAGGAAATTCCCAGCTCGTGAAAGCACTTCATCACATACATGACCGCCACGGTCGGCCCCTTATTATCCTGAGAGCCTCTGCCGATGAGATAACCGTTTTTTTCTACCGCCTGATAAGGCTCATATTCCCAGTTGTCCCCTTCTGGCACCACGTCCAAATGTCCCCAAAATCCAACTGTATTTTGCAGGTCTCCTTCGTCCAAGCTAAGACTGCCTACCCTATCGTCATAATTTTCTGTAAAAAAGCCCCGCTCTTTCCCAAGGGTCAGCATTTCCTCCAATACCTTTTTACAGCCGGCTCCAAAAGGGCCCTCCCCCACACCGGCTTCAGAAACGCTGCGGATATCCACCAGCCGTTTGATGTCCTTTACCATGTCCTCCCGGTGGGCGTCAATCCAGGCGTCCATCTGCTGAAATAATGTTTCCTCCATACTCGTTCCTCCGTTGACTTCTCAGTTAAAATAGATTATAATATTTTTCAATATTTTATATATTTTTTATTGATTTTCCGCATACCAACCAGCTTAAAATTTTTCGTAACATTTTACAAGACAGCACAAACAGATTTGTGGGTTTTCCCAAAAGCAGAGATCAAAAAATCACAAAGTGTATACTATTTTTCTGTGCCTGTGGATCTTGCAAACGACAAAATGAGGCCTGCATTCTTATTCAACAAGGTGTTCTAAACAAGTGTTTTCAGCATAATCAGGCAAGGATTTGCTTCATCCCACATTTCAGTCAAAGTGATAAGCGGTTCAAACCCGACGCTTTTGTAAAAATTTCTTGTTCGCGCGTACGGTTCAAAATCCACAAGGTCACTTAACGTTTTTACAATCACAAATTTGCATCCATTTTGAGAGAAGTACTTTTCTACTGCGTTATATAGGGCTTTTCCTATGCCAATGTGTTGATATTCCTTTAAGATGCCGCATACAAGAATTTCACCTGTATAGTTATAATGCGTTTTTGCCGCAAAAAAACCAATACAGCTATCATTATTAAGAAATGCTGCCCAATATGGGAGATCTTTCACTTTTTCTACATAGTCGTCAAGAGCTTGTTTATTACCAAACCATTCAGGCAGACTCTCGAGTACTTTTTTGGTATAAGCTGACTTTCGCTTACTGTCTTCCACTGGCATAATACGGTAAGTATTTTTCATTTGTTTCCTTTCTTTCCATTTACCCATTTACAGAATCCATAAAATATTCCGCTCAACTGATTCAGCTATCCTTTCATGAAGTCAACCATACAAGCTGAAGCTCACGTTACTTTATATAACCTACTATAATTCCAAATTTTGTTCCCGTCAAGGGTATCTTAGAGAAAATTCAACTGGAAAAAGACCTCCGCTTTTCCGGTCATTTTACTGAATGTCTGAAAGGGAGAAACGCCTTATGGCCTTCTTCCAATCCATATAGAAAAGAAGGTTATTGCAATGAACAAACGTACCCGTGTATTAAACGCCTTGGATCGGCTCCCTGTCGACCGCCCTCCCGTGGGCTTTTGGTTCCATTTCCCGGAAGAAAAAGGGATGGGGCAGGCCTGTATCGACGCTCATCTGGAATATTACAATGAGGTCGATGTGGACTTTGCAAAAATCATGTGCGACGGCTATTTTTCCTATCCGATCTCCATCGAGGCAAAGAAGGCATCCGACTGGTATCAGCTAAAGCCTCTGGGACGGGAACATCCCTTTATCCGGGAACAGATCGAGCGGATCAAGGGCGTTAAGGCCGGATTAAAAGAAGATATGTGCGTCTACTACAACATTTTGGCGCCCTTTTCTTCCCTGAGAAACGGCACTTCCGACGAACTGATCATGAAGCATCTGAAAGAAGACCCGGACGCTGTGCTTCACGCACTGGATGTCATCGCGGAAGACAACGCTTCCATTGCCGAGCTGGCTATTACCGAAGGCGGATGCGACGGCGTGTACTTAAATGTACAGGGAGGAGAAAAGGATCGTTTTACCTATGAAGAATACCAAAAATGGATCTCCCCCAGCGATCTGAAGGTAATCAATCATGCCAACCAATACAGCGATTACAATATTCTCCATTGCTGCGGCTGGGCAGGGATTCCGAACCGCCTGGAAAACTGGAAAAACTACCCTGCCAAAGCAGTCAACTGGGCAATCTATATCGAGGGAATCGGCTTGAAAGAAGGACAGGAATTTTTCGGCGGCCGGGCAGTCTTAGGCGGGTTTGACAACCGCAAGGACAGCTTGATCGTCAACGGCAGCAAGGAAGAAATCAAGGCCTTTGCCAAAAACCTTCCTCAAGAATGTCCGAAAGGACTTTTAGTCGGTGCGGACTGTACCCTGCCAATCCACTTAATGGATCGGGAACGTATCTCCTGGGTCGTAGAAGCCATGAAAGAGCTGGCTGAATGATAAAACAAAAAAGAAGACTGTTCTTAGAACAGTCTTCTTTTTTGTTTAGACTCTTTAAGATTTTTCCTTAGAATATCGTAACAGAGCCCTCACACAGCCCCGCAGGCAGCAAAGAATAGGCTTGGGTAAATTCTTCTCCTGTGGTTTCGAAGTTATCCGGGCCATAGCTGTAGGCCAAAGCGGGAAGCTGATGGAGCGGGCCGAAGGTATTCCTCCGGGTCAGCACCACAGTGATTTTCAAACGATGATCCTCTATCAAATCCGTTACATCCATCCGATAGGGCTTCCAAGGCAGAATTTCCTCTGTTCCGTTCCCCTGGATTTTCATGCAGGCTCCGTCATAGTTTTCTATTTCCAATTGGGCGCGCTTTCCTTGCGGAACATCTAGCTGACAAAGATAAGTAATTTTGCCGGAATAGAAGGGAAAGCCCTGAGTGGTAATAGAGCCCGGCAAAAGTCTAGTGGGCATATCAATGAGGGTTTTGCGGCTTCCGGACAGCCTTACGCCAAACTGTCCCAGAAGGTAAACTGCCTCCAAGTTGCTTGTTTCGCCGTAATCGGTGGTCAGTTCCATACGATTTTCTCCGGCTTTCAGCAGGGATACCGGCAGCACGAAACCATCAAAGCAGGTGTCCACCCAATAAAATCCCTCTTTCTTTTCCGTTAAGGGAACTCCGTTCACCGAAACGGAAAAATGCTCCGATTCCTCCAGCACAAAAGTCAGATCCTCTTTGGGAAGCTGTTCTACTTCAAAGGAAAAGGCAAGGGCCACCTTTCCCTTCACCGGAACCTCTTTTTGTCCTACAAACCAAGGCTGCAGCATTTCTCCGCCCCGGTAAGGAAGTCCAAAATGGTCTCTGACATACCGATCGGCCTTGAGAATTTCCATTTCTTCCCCGTAAGGAGCGCCGTTGAGGGAAACTCTCGCCAGATCCAGCACGCAGATGTTGGGCTCGTCCAGAGCGTATTCCAGCGGATATCCTAACGGATGGGAACAAGCCTGAGGCTTTCCATCTTCCAGAGCAGGTGCGGAAACGTTTTCCAAAGTCACCCCATCATAGGGCGTCCCTACTGCCAGCAGACATTCTCCCAAAGGCGGAAAGTCCAATGTCAGGATCAAATCCTCTCCCTCGGTTTGGGGCAGAATCTCAGTTATCTTTCCGTCTTTCGGATAAAACCGGGTGACCGTCTCCCCTTTCTTTCCAGGAAGACGGAGGTGTACCCCTTTCTCCCAGTGCTGCTCGTCGGTATGGATTATCATATAGTATTCTCTTTGCTGATCCTGCTTTACCTGGCAAAGGAGATTCTTGGCCGTCTCCCCATTTTCCTTGGTGATGCTCACCTGCTCCTGCGTAAGAAGCGCAAGCAGCGCGTCGGGAGAACCGTCTGTTTTCGCGCTGCGGGAGAACGCCTCGGAGGAAAAGACGCTGGAGGGCAGACAGTCTACAAACTCCGGCTCTTCTCCCCAAAAGATCACTCTGCCTCCCTGGGCGAGCAATTCTCTCAGCAAAGAAACGGTGCTGCTTCTCATCGTGTCCATACCGCTGACGATCACGGTGTGGTAACGGCTAAGGCCGACCGACAGCCGTCCCTCTGAAACCTTGCCCCGCTGGGCTAAAATCCCTTCGTCGCCGTAATCAAAATCAATATGGTTTTTCTGCAAACACCAGAAAGTCCTTTGATACTGATCCTCCAGCTGTTTGATCCGCTCCGCCTTGGGAGCCAGACCGTCGCACCAGCCAGGGGAGATCTGCGCCCACACGCTCTCTACCGGATTCAGCACCAGGACGCCGCAGTCCACTTTCCCCTGTTTCTGAAATACAGCGATTCTTCCGTAATAATCCTCCAAAGAGCGGTATTCCTTCCACCAGGGGGACTGATGGAAGATACTGGCGGGGAAATCCCTTTTGGCCTGTCCCTCCATCGTATACCAGGACAGATGAGGGCATCTTAAATTGATGCCGTAAAGGGCCTGCCAATCCCCGATCTTTTTATACTTTTCAAAGCTCATCTGCCAGCCGGTACAGCCGTACAGTTCAGAGAGAAGATACTCCTTACCGGTCTGTCTGGCTACCGACTGAAGCTGTTTGGCGATCCAGTAGCATGGTTCATGCTCACCCAGATAATCGATTCCCGGATATTCCATAAACTCATAATACCGCATCATGGACCCGGACATGGCCGTCTGAGCCGTCAGGTTATTTTCATGGAGAATGTGTCCTGACAGGATCAGATGATGTTCTCTGCACCAGCGGTCAATGGGTTTTGCGAAATTTTCCAGAAACAGCTCCTGCACCAGCTCTACAAACTGCCATTTGATCGGGCTGATTCCTCGCTCCATCCTGCGGCAGAACAATTCCGGAAGCTTCTCCAGAAGGTCATAACCAAATTTTTCTTGAAACTTTTGTGGCAGAGCCGGGGTAAAGGGAACCTGATTTTCGCCGGAACCGTTGCCCTGTCCAAAGCCGGACATCATCTGTCCCCGGTGAGGTTCGTCAGTAAAGATTCCCCGGATGCTGTCTCCAAGACGTTGGCCGGAATGCTTGACGTAAGCTTCATGAGTCAGCTGCAAAAAATACTCTGTGGCCTCCCGGTTCATGGTATCTACATAGGTATAGCCGTTATAGAAGCTTCCCTTTTCCATCTCCTCCACACGAAACGCCATCAAGGTGTCCTGTTTTGCATCCGAAGCGGAAAAAATCCGTCGGTAATCTAAGAGCAGTCCCTCTTGCTCTTCGGTTTCAAATACCCCAAGAACATCAGGAGAAGCGAAATCGATTTGATTCTTTGGCAGACGCTCCATCACAATGTGGCGCATCCGGTATTCCGGATATTTGGTGACCATTCCCCCTGCGGTTCCGCTGGGCCAGCGGTCCTCATCATACAGCCAGGCCTCCATCCCCAGAGTTTTTGCATAGTCGGCACAGGCGTTGACGAGAGAAAACCATTCTTCCCCCAGATATTCCGTCACAAGTCCGGTGCGGGAGTGCATAAAAAATCCCCCAAACCCCATTTCTTTCATATTGTCGATCTGCCGAAGCAGCTCCTCTTTTTCCAGCTTTCCATTCCAGGCCCAAAAAGGCTTTGCTCTGTCTTTGGCCCTTGGCGCGGCAAATTCTTTGATCAAATCCAACGGTTTCCCCTCCTGTTTCTCAAATGATGGTGGTTCCTTCTGCTAAAATCGCTTCCTAGCAGCTTCCTTATTTTCCGTTTCAATCTAACATGAAACAAAGTGGGATACAAGGTTTTTATTTGAAATCTTTACATCTTTATTTGCACTCATTTGCCCCCCTTTGAAAGATAAGGACGAAACAGATCTTTTACGGGAAGCTCCTCACAGCTCCCTGTTTTTTGCTTCTCTTATCGGAGTCGATCTCGGGGGCTTGGGTAAATGTTCAAAAGACAAGGTCTTTCGAAAGGAACCCAGCCTTTTCCCTTAAAAAGCGACAGAATAGACATAATACCCCAATTGTCTCTGAGGGAAAACTCGTCCCCTGTCTAAATTGTAAAAATTCCCCAGAGTCCCGGGAGCTTTCCTTGCAAAAGATTTCTATTGATGATAAAATTATTACATTGCGAAATCGGCTATTTGCCTTCTTGCAAAATTCAAATAAGTTAGGGCTGAAATCAATATGAGCCAAAGGCAATCGATTATTCCAACAGATTACAAAAACAAGCTTTCCCTTTTGAAAACAGAAATCGCGATTAAATTAGTCAAAGACACCTTTGAGCAAAATCTTGCCGCTAATTTAAATCTCACCCGGGTCTCCGCACCTCTGTTTGTCACCCCGCAAAGCGGGCTGAACGACGATTTAAACGGCGTAGAGCGTCCGGTGGAGTTTGATATACCAGCCGTTGGATGCAACGTGCAGATTGTTCACTCCCTTGCCAAATGGAAAAGAATGGCGCTCAAGCGTTACCATCTTTCTCCTGGAAAAGGGCTTTATACTGATATGAACGCCATCCGCCGCGATGAAGATTTAGATAATCTCCACTCCGTCTATGTGGATCAGTGGGACTGGGAAAAAATCATCACCGCCGCCGACCGAAACCTGGATTATCTGAAACAGACTGTGGTGAAAATCGTTTCCACTTTAAAACAGACTCAGGATAAGCTGCGGGAAAAATTCCCTCAGATGGACAGCTTTTTGTCCCCTGACGTCTATTTTATCACTGCGCAGGAGCTGGAAGACCGCTATCCGAATCTTTCCCCCAAAGAACGGGAGAATGAAATCTGCAAAGAACATAAGACTGTCTTTGTAATGCAGATCGGCGGTAAGCTCAAAAGCGGCGCACCTCACGACGGCCGGGCCCCGGACTATGACGACTGGACCTTAAACGGGGATATCCTCATCTGGTATCCGGTGCTTCAAAAAGCAGTAGAGGTCAGTTCCATGGGAATCCGGGTAGACGAAAAGGCGCTGGAAAAACAGCTTCAGGAATCCGGCTGTGAAGCCCGCAGAGCGCTTCCGTTTCACCAGCAGCTTTTAAACGGGGAGCTTCCTCTGACTATGGGCGGCGGTATCGGGCAATCCAGAATCTGTATGCTCCTGCTGGAAAAGGCTCATATCGGCGAGGTACAGTCCTCCATCTGGCCGGAAGAAATGGTCAAAGAATGTGCAGAGCATCAAATCGCCCTGTTATAATTGGTTTTCACTTGGAAAAACAACATGATTTCAAGACAAAGGAGATTGGATTATGAGTTTTGATTTTCATACCTTTGGATGCAATGTCTTCAACGACAACGTCATGCGGGAAAAGCTGCCGAAAAGCACCTATAAAGAGCTGAAAAAATCCATTGACGCCGGGCTTCCCTTAAAATTTGAGGTGGCCGATATCGTGGCAGAGGCCATGAAAGACTGGGCTTTGGAAAAAGGGGCTACCCATTGCACCCACTGGTTCCAGCCTATGACCAACATTACGGCTGGGAAGCACGACAGTTTTATCTCCCCCACTCCAGACGGCAGGGTTATTTTGGAGTTTTCCGGCAAGGAGCTGGTTAAGGGCGAACCGGATGCTTCCTCCTTCCCAAACGGCGGTCTTAGAAACACCTTTGAGGCCAGAGGCTATACCATGTGGGACTGCACTTCCCCCGCCTTTATTAAAGGTACTACCCTCTATATCCCCACCGCTTTCTGTTCCTACACCGGAGAAGCCTTAGACGCTAAGACCCCCCTCCTGCGCTCAATGGAATCTATCTCTGCCCAAGCACTGAGAATTTTGCGGGTATTCGGCAATACCACCTCCAAGCGGGTGGTTCCTACCGTCGGGGCAGAGCAGGAATACTTCCTCATCGATCGCGACCTATATGAAAAACGCCTTGACCTGAAAATCTGCGGCAGGACTCTCTTTGGCTCCCGTCCGCCGAAAGGACAGGAAATGGACGACCATTATCTCGGCAGAATTCGTCTGCGGGTCAGCGATTATATGCGCAGCTTGGACGAAGAGCTCTGGAAAGCGGGCGTTCTTTCCAAAACGAAGCACAACGAAGTAGCTCCCGCTCAGCACGAGCTGGCGCCGATTTTCGATTCGGTTAACGTGGCCTGCGACCACAATCAGCTGACAATGGTGCTGATGAGAGAAGTAGCGAAAAAGAAGAAGCTGGCCTGTCTGCTTCACGAAAAACCCTTCGCAGGGGTCAACGGCTCCGGTAAGCACAACAACTGGTCTTTGTCTACCGACGATGGCTTAAACCTGCTGGAACCGGGAAAAAGCCCTTATCAGAACATTCAGTTTTTGACCTTTTTAAGTGCGGTAATCTCCGCGGTAGATCAGTATGCTGATCTTTTGCGTCTGTCTGCCGCCGTTACCGGAAACGACTACCGTCTGGGAGGAAACGAAGCTCCCCCGGCAATCATCTCCATCTTTTTAGGAGAACAGCTGACCTCGGTACTGAAAAATATCGCTGATGGAGAAGAACAGCCGGACAACACCCCTTCCAATATTCTTCAGATGGGAGTAGAAACCCTGCCCAAGCTTCAGCGGGACGACAGCGACCGGAACCGTACCTCTCCCTTTGCCTTCACCGGAAATAAATTTGAATTCAGAATGGTGGGCTCTTCCGCCTCCATCGCCTTTGCCAACTGTGTGCTCAATACCATTGTGGCGGATGTTTTGAGAGAAATGGCCGATCGGCTGGAACACACCTCCGACTTTGACAAAGAAATTCGTTCCATTGTCCGGGAAACCATGGAACAGCATGGCCGGATCATCTTCAACGGCAACAACTACACCAAAGAATGGATCGAAGAGGCAAAACGCCGGGGACTGCCAAATCTCACCAATACAGTGGATGCCGCCAAAGCTTACTTAGAGCCGAAAAACCTTGCGGTATTGGCACGGCACCATGTATTAAGCGAAGTGGAATGTCATGCCCGCTATGAAATTCTTCTGGAAAATTATACGAAGATTATCACCATTGAGGCCAACACCATGCTGGAAATGGTAAAACGCCAGATTTTGCCTGCGTCTATCGCCTACTGCGGAAAGATCGCGAAAAGCAACAATGAGCTGCTTGCTTCCGGTGTGGAAAGCCGCAGCACCAAGGAACTTCTGGCCTCTATCGTCTCCCTCACGGATGACATCTCCGACCGTACCAATAAACTGGAACAGCTGGAACAGATCCCCGAAGGCAAGGACAGCTTTGAAGCCGCCGCCTACTGCCGGGATGTGATTCTTCCCCAGATGAACCTGCTGCGGGAATCAGTGGATGCAATGGAACAGCTCACCGCCTCCTCTGATTGGCCGATCCCGAGTTATACCGACCTGCTGCATCGGGTATAGCGATTTCTGAAATTTCTTCTTGTTGATGAAGTTTTCAGCCCGCTAATCTAAGCAGAGAATTGAGATCAAATAAGTAACCGGAAGGAATAAAATCCTTCCGGTTATTGTTTTTGGGGCAGTTTTTACCTTGTTCTTCGGAAAATTTACCCCTTTTATGCTGAGTCTTTATGAAAAAGAGGGCGTCTTTGCACCGGTTCATTCCGGCACAAAGACGCCCTTTTAGCTGTATCACTGCTTTCTGCAAAGACACAGTGCTTTATAGTCTGATCGTTTCTCCCGGCTCCATCATCAGCGCGCCAGGTACGACGAATTGTTTGGCACGGTCAAGATCAAACAGCTTTCCCGGCGACATATGAACCGGAATCGTATGTCTTGCTCCAATTTTTTTCGCACATCGGATCGTTTCATCAATATCCATGGTAAAGGTGTGGTCCATCGGCAAAACAGCATAATCGAGTTTGCGCTGTGCCATACGAGCCATTTCCTCCGTCTCACCGGTATCACCGGCAAAATAGATGGCAACACCGTCCGCGGCAACAATATAACCCACACATTCCGCTTTCTTATGATGGTGGTTGTAGGCCTCTACCGCCTCAACCTGAACAAAGTCCAACTTTAAGGTCTGATACCTTCCCTCCCTCAGGGCATCCATATTCTGCCAAATGACACAGCCCGGATTTTTTGGGGGAAGATCAACGCAGTTATGGTCGTGGTGCTGATGAGTCACCAAAATCAGATCCGCCGGAACATCGTATCCTTCTCCAGCAAAGGGATCAATATAGATTACTTTTCCGCTATCTGTGGTTAAGCGCAGACTGCCATGTCCCTGATAAAGTAACGTCGCCACACAATACACCTCCTGAGCCTTTTATGACAAATCGCTGTCATGTCCGTTCTTCTTACGGAATCTGATTACCCGCCGCACGGTAGATTTCATACCATTCTTCCCGGGTCAGTTCAACATCGCAGGCACGGCAAATATCCTTTAACCGCTGTGGATTAGTGGTTCCCGCAATGGGCTGCATTTTCGCAGGATGGCGCAGAATCCAGGCAATGGCAATCGCCGTATTTTTCACCTGATACTGTTCCGCCAACCGGTCGATCACGGCATTGAGTTCCGGGAATTTCTCATTATCCAGGAAAACTCCTTCAAAGAAACCGTACTGGAACGGCGACCAAGGCTGGATGGTAATGTCCTTCAACCGGCAGTAATCCAAAATACTTCCATCCCGACAATTTGCCGCATCCGTAGTCATGTTCACATTGATGCCGTTGCTTACCATGCCGGCATGGGTGATGGCAAACTGGAGCTGATTGACTACAAGTTTCTGAGAACAATACTTCTGAAGCAGTTCGATCTGCATGGGGTTATGGTTGGAAACACCGAAATACTTCACCTTGCCGGAATCCTGTAAAATCTGGAACGTCTCCGCCACTTCCTCCGGTTCCACCAAAGCATCCGGACGATGAAGGAGCAGAAGATCAAGATAATCGGTGTTGAGCCGTTTTAAGATGCCGTCCACGGAAGAAAGAATATGTTCTTTGGAAAAATCATACCGCTGTGGACGAATACCGCATTTTGACTGAAGAACAATTTTTTCCCGGACGTCAT
Organism: uncultured Clostridia bacterium; assembly: GCA_944382885.1. Lineage (GTDB taxonomy): Bacteria > Bacillota > Clostridia > Oscillospirales > Ruminococcaceae > Massiliimalia. The sequence goes on from CALWNT010000145.1 coordinate 11,244, forward strand.
CGTTCATATGAACCGCCTTGGAAAATACCTCTTCTGATCTGCCTCCGCCGTAGATATCAGCGTGGTCGAAAAAGTTGATTCCTTCCTCCAAAGCAGTCCGAACCAATTCTTCCGCCTTTTCCGGCGCAGAATCCGCAATTCGCATACATCCTAAAGCGATTCGCGAAACTGTTAGATCCGTATTCTTTATCTGTTGTGTTTTCATCCTCAATACCTCCGCTTTTTCAAATTGCCGTTGGCATAAAAGATTTTCCTTTTAAAACCCTGTCTCTCCAAATACGCAAAGCATGGAAAGCCCAAACTCCGAGTCTGCTGTAGATTTTGGAAAGGAAAACCTGCTGATTTTAGTATAACATGTCAGAGGGATTTGTCAATCAACCGTTCAGGATGAGATACGACAAAATCGCCTGCCTTCCGGAATCCCAGAGGACAGGCAAAATTTGAACTTTTCTGTTATTTTCTCGACTCTGCCGCTTGATTGATACAGGTAATGGCATTCAGACTGCGGGGATAGCCGATATAGGGGAGGCACTGGGAAACGACCTTCACCAGAAACTCTTTATCATTTCCCAGGTTCATGTTGCCGCCTGCATGAGCGGTCAGCTGGGGTTCACATCCTCCTTGCGCCGCCAAAAAGCAGAAGGTAATCATTTCCCGCTGAGCCAAGGTAAGCCCTGTCCGGGTATAGTAATCCCCAAAGCAGTT
>CALWNT010000146.1 GCA_944382885.1 uncultured Clostridia bacterium
GCGACTGAGCGGCGCCCTTTATCCAATCTTTGGGCGAACAAAGATTGGCCGGGGTCTGGGAGCCGGTGCTCCCAGGTGCTTTATTCTTTCTCGGAAAGAATGTAATAAGGAAAATGGTTTTTAAATAAAGCGCTAAATTTCTGTTGATTCAACCACTGAAAAGAGAATTTTTTACATGAAAATGACCGGCTTCTTTTTTAGAAAAACCGGTCATTCAGTTAGATACAATTTTCTTTGAATTCTTTCAGGCGGTTAGACGGGGTCGGAAAGGGAAGCCGTGAACCGAGCAAAGGCCTTTCTGCCTTCCGGCGTGCATTTATAAACCCCGGCATCCTCCAGAACCTTTACGAAAACCTTTCCGATTTCCTCTTGCAGGATCTCCATAATGTTGTTCTCGTCAATCTGGGGATAATTGGGCAGGAAAGATTCTACCCAATCGGCATGCTTCAATAGCGCTTCGTTTTTCCGTAAATCAGATCCAGTTAAAATACTTTCTGCTAAAAGCTGCATCTCTTCCTTTAATCGGGAAGGAAGCACCGCCAGTCCCATCACCTCAATCAGGCCGATGTTCTCTTTCTTGATGTGGTGGAGTTCCTGATGGGGATGATAAACTCCTAAAGGAAATTCAGGAGTGGTGATGTTGTTCCGCAATGCCAGATCCAGTTCGAAGAATTCCCCTTTTTTTCTGGCAATGGGCGTAATGGTATTATGCGCCTCCCCGTCGGTCTGAGAGAAAATAAACGCTTCCTCATCGGTGTAATTCCGCCAGCGGTTTAAAATGTGATCTCCCAATGCGATCAGGCGCTTTTCATCGGTAGAACGCAGACGGATCACAGACAGCGGCCAGTGGAGGATGCCGCATTCCACATCGTCAAAGCCGACTACAGTAAATTTCTGTTCCATTTTCGCCTTTGCCATAGCAAATTCATACCGCCCGCCCTGAAAATGGTCATGGCTTAAAATAGATCCTCCCACGATGGGAAGGTCGGCATTGGAACCGATAAAATAGTGGGGGAACAGCTTGATAAAATCAAAGAGCTTGACGAAGGTATTGCGATCCACTTTCATCGGTACATGCTCGCCGTTAAACACGATACAGTGTTCCGGATAGTAAACATAGGGGGAATATTGAAATCCCCACTGACGGTTTTGAATGTTGATAGGAATAATGCGGTGGTTGTTCCGCGCGGGATGGTCGACCCGTCCTGCGTATCCCTCGTTTTCCTTACAGAGCTGGCATTTAGGATAACCGCTTTGTTTTAACAGCTTGGCGGCGGCAATCGCCTTGGGATCTTTTTCCGGTTTGGAGAGATTGATGGTAATGTCAATGGCTCCGTATTCGCTTTCAACGCTCCATTTCAAATCCTTTTTGATACGGTACCGCCTGATATAATCGCTGTCCTGGCTGAACTGATAGAAGTAATCGGTCGCAGCCTCCGGAGAGGTTTGATAAAGAGAGAAAAACTGTCTGATTACTTCGCTCGGCCTGGGCATGAGACAATTCATCAGTTTGGTGTCGAATAAATCACGGTAGACGACGCTGTTTTCTTCAATTAACCCATGCTCCCAGGCATAGTCCAAAAGTTCTTTCAGCGTACTTTCCAGGTCGATTTCTCCTAGGTTTTCATCTGATTCGGCATACTCTTTTAACCCCATCAGATCCAGCAGGAGATTGGTGGTGTAGATTTTATCCTCCTGAGCGATCAGACCGGTTTGGAGCGCATATGTAACCAGCTTCTGTATAGACAGACAGCAATTTTCCATGATCAATTCGATTCCTTTCGTGAAAAAAGTAAAAACGCAATCAGTTGAGATTGAGACAAATTTTGAACAGAATACGTTATTGCTAGATCTGGATGCCACCTAACGGGCGGATGCTCAGCACATAGCAGGAACCCTTCCCAAACAGGTTTTCGACTTCTGTCTGATAAGTATTTACCAGATCGTTTGGCACAAAGCTTTGAATTGTACCGGCAAAGCCGCCGCCGTGAACCCGGCACACTCCTCTGTCGCCTAAAATTTCTTCGCTGACGGCAAGCCCTAAAGCAACACCCTGCTCGGCGGGATCAGAGTTTGCGTAAATATTCTGCAAAAACTTGAAGGAGGAATTACCAGAAGCACGAACCAGTTTCTGGAACGCCGCAAAATCGTTGTTTTTCAGCGCATTGGCTTCATCCAGCGCCCTCTGATTTTCATGGAAGAAGTGAATCGCCCGAAGCAGCGCGCGGTCAGAGACGGTATTTCTTACCTGAGCCAGCTTCTCATGAAATTCCTTTTGATCTACTTCACGGAGCACTTCTTTGCCAAAGAAAGCGGCAACCTGCTTCATTTCAGTAGGAATCGCCACATATTCCGGCGTCAGGTCGGCATGATTTCCTTTAGTGTCCACAATACACAGGGCATAACCGCAGTCGGCAAAATCGAAGTCAATTTTTTCGATTTTCGGATTTTCAGTGTCCTCAAAGTCGATGGAGACAAAACCGCCGACCGAGCTGACCATCTGGTCCATCAAGCCGCAGGCTTTGCCAAAATAGTGTACCTCGGCATACTGGCTGATTTTTGCAATCTCGATCGGAGAGACGCCGCCGTTATTATAGCCGTAGCTTAAAATGGTCCCGATGAGATTTTCAAAAGCAGCGGAGGAGGACAGCCCGGACCCTTTAAGCACATTAGAGGTAGTGTAGGCGTCAAATCCGCCGATTTGGTAGCCTAAATCATGAAAACGGGAGGCAATTCCCCGGATAATAGCGGCAGAAGTACCGGCTTCCTCTTTTTGGATGCTCAGGTCATTCAGAGAAACGGTATCCATCGGAAAACCCTGAGACTTTACACGGATGACACCAGTGTTATTAAAGGAAACAACTGCGATGACATCCAGGTTTACAGCGGCTGCCAGCACGATGCCTCTTTGATGATCGGTGTGGTTCCCACCGACTTCCGTTCTTCCGGGGGCTGAAAACAGGGCGATTTCTTCATACTGTGGAAAAAGTGCGTCAAATTCTTCCAGCGCTTTGCTGTAACGTTCTTGCTGGGCAGCAATGACGCTTTCGTCTTTTCCATAAATTTCGGCAAACCGGTTGTGATATCCACCGGAGAGAAGATTAGCTTTTACTTGATTTTTTGTTTCCATTCAGAACGCTCCTTTTTATGTGCAGGTGATCCAACAAATCCTAAAAAGAAAAATTACTTTTCAATCTGCAATGGGGATGAGAATACCCCATCCGATGAAAGACTGAAAAGCAACTTATACTAAATTAAGTTTATTCTTATTTCCCCCATTCGTCAACTTGTTTTTGTGATATAAACATGTAAAAATGTTGTATTCAGCGGGAATATTTTTTATAATAGAAGAAAGGAGGGATAGGATGGAGCGATTCGAATCTTTTAAATATTCCTACAAAACCAAGGAAACCGACAATATTCTCATGGGGATTTCCAACTGCGGTTATCAGAGATGTGAAAAAGGGTATACCATGGGGCCGGTTAGCCGGAACAACTATCTGATCCACCACGTAGTGTCAGGAAAGGGATATTATGAAGTAAACGAAACGGTGTATGAAGTGAGAGAGGGAGACACGTTTATTATCTATCCCAATGTGGCAGTGCGTTACTACGCGGATCAGGAAAATCCCTGGGAATATTACTGGGTGGGGTTCGTGGGGGCGGACGCCAAGGCGCTCCTTTCCAGAACGGATTTTACCCCGGAACATATGGTGATTACCACCCATCGCAGTCAGGAACTGAAAGAACTGCTACTGAGTATTTATCGGGCCAGCGGGGACCACTTTCATGAACATGTGAAAATGGTAGGGTATCTCTATCTTTTTTTCTCTGTTTTAATTGAAAGCTCCAAAAATAAAGACTACAACCCGGATATTTCTCTGACCTATGTGCAGAAAGCGGTAGATTTTATCTCTCAGAATTATGAAAAACACATTACAGTGACTGATGTTGCCTCGCAGCTGGGGGTCAGCCGGAGTCATCTGTACCGGGTTTTTATGAAACATCTTTCCAGATCCCCGAAAGCCTATCTGGAATCCTACCGCGTCAGACAAGGACAGATGATGCTGAGAAATACAACATTAAGTATAAATGAGATTGCAAATTCCGTTGGGTATGAAGATCCTCTCCATTTTTCTAAGGTATTCAAAAAGTGGGCCGGCCTTTCTCCAAAAGGATATCGCCAACAGGCCCTTCGTGCCAATTCGAAAGGATGAATGAGGAAAAGAGGTTTTCAAGAACGAAACGCCGAGAGATCTGCTGTTGGAGTATAAATTGGAAAAAGAAATACTAGTTGTAGAAAAATGTAAAAATATACTTTTTAAAATAGATTTTTTAAGATTTTGTTATTATTTATTTCACTTTTATCCTGTAACTTCATAATAGGGCTATTTTGAAAGAGAAAAATACCGGCGTCAACTGTCAAAATCTTCCAGAAGCTTTTCCAAATGTGCTTGATCCAGCACCGGGATCCCTTTCTTTAGGTTTTGTTGATCCAGTTCGGGAAGATTCATGAGATAGACGTCATAAACTTTTTGGGGCGTTTTTGCGTCTCTGTTGTATAAAGCAATTTTACCCTGATAATCCTTTAAGATGTAAGCCTGTTCCATGCTGGTCTGAGGTGCTGTGCTTTCTGCCGGGACATCCTGTGTGAGAAACAGTACGCTGATGAAAAGGGACAGGACTGTAATGGCTCCGGTGACATAGAGGTAAAGGGGGATTTTTCTTGTTTTCATCATATTCTCCTTTTTTCTTTCATTATGGGAAGTTGTCATTGATTTATACAGATTTCTGAAGATTTTTTCTTTTTACTTAACAAACAAGAGAAGCTGTGTTATAATAACGGGAGCGATTTCTGTTAAGAAGCGATACAGGCTTGACTGCAAAGTGCGAAAGGATGAACACGGAAACGGGAGAACGGCCTGTATGGCGTTTTCATAAACTATGCTAATCATCCAATTTTTGTGACAATACGCATTGGAAGTTCATAATTTAAAGGAGGTCACTATGGACAATCGTAAAGATCCGAAAAAGGGAAAACCTAGAGTTGTCCGGATGTCTTCTGGTGATTCTGCCCGGCAGAGAAATGCCGAGGTTACAACCAATCATACGGGAAAAACCAAACCATCCCGAAAAGCGAAAAAACCGTCTGCCGGAAGAAGCACTGCCGGCACCATTGCCAGAGGTATCGGAAAAACACTTTTAATTTTGTTTTTAATCCTCTTGATTATCTGCTGTGTCGTCGGGACGGCATTGACCGTATTCATTATGAAATATGTGGATTCCGGAAGCAACTATAATCTGGATGACATTACGTTGGGCTATACCAGCAACATTTATGATAAGGACGGGAATATCATTCAGACCATGTCCGCCAACGGCAGAAGGACCTGGGTGGATATTGAAGATATCCCGCAGCATGTGCAGGATGCCATTGTCTGTGCGGAAGACGAACGATTTTTTGAGCATGAGGGCGTGGACTGGCTGAGAACCATTGGGGCCTTTATGTCTACCCTTCCGGTCGTTGGAGATCATCTTGATTTTACCGGCGGCGGTTCTACGATCACTCAGCAGCTGATTAAAAATATCAACGGCGATTATTATGAACGTACCAAGGCAAATAAAGTAAAAGAAATTTTGGGTGCTTTGAATCTGGAGAGAAACTATCCGAAGGAAACCATTCTTGGCGCTTATATGAACTATATCACAATGGGACACGGAAACTACGGGATTCAGGCCGGAGCAGAGTATTATTTTGGAAAAGACGTTTCTGAATTGACTATTGCCGAGGCGGCTTCTTTGGCAAGTATCACCAAAAGCCCAAATTCCTATAACCCTCTGGATAACCCGGAAAATAATAAGGAGCGCCGTACCTGGGTCATCAATAAGATGTATGAACTGGGGAAAATTACCGAAGCAGAACGGGATGAGGCATTGAATGCCGAACTCACCGTGGTGGGCAGCGCTCCTGAGGAAACCCAAGAGGAAACAGAAGAAAATGTTTACAGCTGGTATGTAGATGCGGTCATCATGAAGGTAAGGGATGACCTGATGGATCAGTACGGCTATACCAGTGAAGAAGCTCTTGATAAAATCCGGGGCGGCGGATTGCAGATTTATACCCCAATGGACAGTACCCTTCAGAGCAGGTTGGAACAGGAGTTTTTAAATGACAGCAACTTCTCTTCTTACTATATGGAAAATCCTTTGGACGCCTCTATGATTATCATGGATTACAACGGCAATATTTTGGCGTTGGCCGGCGGCAGAGGAGAAAAGACGGAAAGTCTCTGTTGGAACAACGCGATCCAAGCGACCCGTTCTCAGGGATCTTGTATGAAGCCGATTACGGTCTATGGGCCTGCTATGCAGTGCGATTTAATTACCTGGTCCAGCATGTATGTGGACGGACCAAAAATGACCGTTACAAGAGAGGATGGTACGGAAGAGGAATGGCCCCCCAACTGGACGGGAGGCTGGTCCAGAAAACCGGTTACTGTTGCATACGCGCTTCAGCGTTCTATGAATACGGTTCCCATTGAACTGATTCAGACCTTAGGCGTGGATTACTGCCAGGACTTTCTGGAAAATCAGCTGGGGATTTCTACGATTGTCAGAGGCGCCGACAGTGAAGGTACCACCTTGGGTATGATGCAGAAGGGTGTTTATCAGGACGAGTTTACAGCCGCTTATCTGATGTTTGGAAACGGCGGCTACTATAATTCTCCGAAGATGTATACAAAGGTAGTGAATGCTGCTGGAGAAGTCCTTCTTCAGAAAGAGGCGGAAAACAATCAGGTATTAGACAGCGATACCGCTTACGTTATGAATGAACTGCTACAGACAGTAGTTACCGATCCTAACGGAACAGGTACCGATGCAAGACTCAGCGGAATCGAGGTAGCGGGAAAAACCGGTACCAACGAAAATACTGACCTTACTTTTGTGGGATGTACGCCCTATTTTACGGCTTCTCTTTGGATGGGATATGAGGATAACAGCGAATTGCCCTCCAGATATGGATATTATTCTGCCAGAGCTTGGCGGAACATCATGCAGGACGTATTGGAAGGCTATGACGCCAAAGACTTTGAGTTGGACAGCAGTGGTGTAAGGCAGCTTTCTTACTGTACGCAGACCGGCCTAATCGCGGGACCGAATTGCACGGAAACCAAGACAGGATATTACAAAACCAGTAATATTCCATCTACCTGTTCGGGCGCTCATGGTACAGAGCCAGCGGAGGAATAACAATGTTTTGAAAAAAGGATTCATTTCCATTTAGTTGGAGGTGAATCCTTTTTATTTTGCAAGCTGTTTTAGATCTCTTTTTCAGTTCGCTCAAAAATCTGCGATGGGATTTTGTGGGGATTCAGATAGAGAAAACAGGTTTTGGCTATTTTCCCAAATCCGGCAGAAAAGTAGGGCGTATTTTATTTATCCTCATGAAAATGGAAAAAAGGATAAGATGTAAAGAAAAATACTTGACAGAGATAAAAGGAATCGGTATAATACCTAATGTAAAGGAAATGATCTTTACAGAGGTACTGTTTGGGGGTGCTTGCCGTGAGTAAAAATCTTGAAGTTTCGGTGTTGCTGGATTTTTACGGGGCAATGTTGACCGATAAACAGCGTGATCTGATTGATTTGTATTATAATGAAGATCTGTCTTTGGGAGAAATTTCTCAGCTCCAGAAAATTACCCGGCAAGGAGTCCGGGACAGTATTAAGCGCGGAGAGCTTTATCTTTATGAGCTGGAAGAAAAGCTTGGCATGATGAAGCGTTATCGGCAGTTGCAGGAGGTCTTTGAACAGATTTCGATGCTGGCGGGAGAGGCTTTTGAGGTCAGTTCTCGTTTTCATTATGCCAGAGAGCTGACGGAAGAAATCGAAAAGATCAGGGAAATTGCGCTGGAGCAGCTGGATATTTAACAATCAGTAAATTTTATGATAGAGAAACGGAGGTTTGCGGATGGCTTTTGAAGGATTATCAGATAAGCTCTCGGCGGTGTTTAAACGTCTGAAATCAAAGGGGAAGCTCAGCGAGGATGATATTAAACTGGCAATGAGAGAAGTGCGTTTGGCACTGTTGGAAGCCGATGTAAACTATCGCGTGGTGAAGGATTTTGTCAAGGGCGTCAGCGAGCGCGCCGTGGGTACAGAGGTGCTGGAAAGCTTGACTCCTGCTCAGCAGGTCATCAAGATTGTAAATGATGAACTGTGTAAGCTGATGGGGAATGAGAATGCCAGAATTCAGTTTCCGTCAAAGCCGCCTTGTATCGTGATGATGTGCGGTTTACAGGGGAGCGGTAAAACTACCCATTCCGCCAAGCTTGCCAAGTATTTTAAAGGACAGGGACATCGTCCGCTGCTGGTGGCCTGCGACGTATACCGTCCTGCGGCGATCGATCAGTTAAAGGTAGTAGGCGCTCAGGTTGAAGTTCCGGTATTCGAACTGGGGCAGATTGATCCAGTGGAAATCGCGAAAAAAGCGGTGGCTCATGCCAAGGACCATGGAAACGATCTGGTGATTCTGGATACCGCCGGACGTCTTCACATTGACGAAGAACTGATGGAGGAGCTCCAGAATATCAAATCCGCAGTAGAACCCACAGAAATTTTGTTGGTCGTTGACTCTATGACCGGTCAGGATGCCGTCAATGTGGCGGAGAGTTTTGATAAGGCATTGGGAATAGACGGTGTGATCTTAACCAAATTGGATGGTGACACCAGAGGCGGTGCGGCTTTGTCTGTACTGGCAGTCACCGGAAAACCGGTAAAATTTGCCGGTATCGGTGAAAAGATGGAAGATTTGGAACCCTTCCATCCGGAGCGTATGGCTTTGTGAATTCTTGGTATGGGGGATGTGCTGACCTTGATTGAAAAGGCGCAGGTCACCATGGACTAGAAAAAAACCGGGGAAATGATTCAGAAGCTGAAGGAAAACAGCT
>CALWNT010000147.1 GCA_944382885.1 uncultured Clostridia bacterium
TTTCAGATAGGGGTAGATATACTGGTCAAAACGACCGACTGTATTGTGGTACTCTCCTTCACACCAGAGGGTGTAATGGATGATACGGAAGCTTTGAAGCGCTTCGCGCAGGGTTCTGGCGCCGTAAGCGGGAACCCGTTCCAATACCTTGGCAATCTCTTCTTTTCCCTGTTTGAGCGCTTCCTTACGATAACGCTCCGCAAGACCGAGCACGGCGTCAATCGTCTCAATCACGCTTTCATAGAATTCCTTTCCCTGTTCGTCTGCCTGAGAAAGCCTTTCTTCACAGCGCTTTTTCTGCCACAGTAAGCCCTCTGAAATGGTGGTGGCATAATCCGGGGAAACATTGCTCACATGTCCCAATTCATGAATAAAATGATTGGCTTCTATTTCCGCCCATTCCTCTTTGGTAAAAACAGGCGGCAGATTTTTCACCGTCCGTAAATAAACGATTTCTTCCTCCGGCAGAATGACCGGGGTTTCCGCCTCTAAGACTTCTTTTAAACGACGGCTTTTTCTCCGGATGGGAGAAAGCCCTTCTTCTTTCATCAATTCCGCTGCGGGAAAAACGACGTCTTTACGATACACGTGATGCTCTTTGGAGCGAATCAAGTTCCATAATCCTTTGATTCTTTCTGTCATTGCGAACACCTACCTATTATTTTCATTAACGTTAATGTCATTATAGAAAATTCCCTGTCATTTGTCAATAGGTTTTTTATGAATTCTTAGAAATTTTTGTCCAAAACAGGAATACCACCTTGCTAAAGCACCGTTCTCAAAAGAGAAAACCGCCTATGTCGGCCAAAAGCCGAACACAGACGGTTTTGATGACATGATTTTTTCAAAAGTCTCTCAAAGGGAGCGGTTAGTTTGCGGAGGATACCTGACTTTGGGGATCTTCGGCGCTGCTTTCTTCCACAGGAGAACCGGAATTTTCTTCCTCCGACTGAGAAGAGGTTTCGCTTTCAGAGGTCTCCGGCAGGGATTCGCTGGATTCCTCCTGGGAAGATTCTACCGGCTGAGAGGATGGAGATGAAGGTTCCCCAGCCGGTTCCGATTGGCTGGTTTCCGGCTGCTGAGAGGCCTCCGATTCCACAGCAGAATCTGGCTGATCGTTTGTCTCTTCCTTTGGATTGGAAGGAGACGACTGGCCGTTACCGATAGTGCCATTATCCTCAATCAAATTATTCTTGTCTCCGTTGTAGCTGCCCCACATAGGGGTGATGGTACAGATGGTTTCATCAGCAGAAGGAGTGATGGTGAAACGCATATTGTTATTTGGATTTGGCTCCAAAGGTGCTGTATGATACTCTGTGTCTCCCAGTTTTACCAGGCAATAGCCGGTGGAGGCGGTACCCTTCGCCGTTAAGGTGACAGTGTATGTTTGGTTTGCAGATAAAGTATAGGAACTGTTTATGTCCGTTGAAACTGTACTGCCTTCGAATGTAACAGAAACAGTTACGTTATAATTCGCCGCAGAAATCTTGTTCTCTTTGTTTAGAATACTAGCTTGGAACCAAGCGCCTGCCGTAATGCTGAATCCCACTAAAAGCGTCACTGTCACGGCCAGCGCTACCAGCGTTTTCCGCAGTTTTTTTACGGAGGTTTTTACGGGTGTTTCTCCTGTTTTTGCTTTTCTTTGATTGAACATTATAATCCACCTCCAGAATGGTCAGTGCCCATAAGCTGCGGTTCGTCGCCGCGCGGGTCCTGTTTGGACATCTGTGCCCGGAGCTGTTCCAGCTCTTCTTTCATTTTTTGCGCTTCCAGACGTTCGGCGTCTATCTGCGCCTTTTGTGCTTCCAGCTCGGCCCGCTGTTCCCGTTTATACTGTTTCATCAGCCGGAACATTTTGATGACCTGCAAAAGAATCAACAGGGAAAAGGGAATCAGAATTACGGTGACATATCCTGCCGGAGATTTTAAGAATTCAAAAAAATATCCCATTTTCGGCAGACGGAAAACATATGCTCCGATCACCTGATCAAAGGGTACAGGATAAGTATCGTCCGTATCCGTGGTAGTACCATAGGTCACAAAAGCCGATTCTCCCTCATATTCGGTGATCTGACGAATCTTATGGGTCACTACCTGTCCGTAATTGTTGGGATCAATCGAGTGGAAGGTAACGATGTCGCCGACTTGCAGGTCTTGCGCATCCGCCTGTTTCGTCACTGCGATATCCCCAACCTCAAAGGTGTCTTTCATGGAATCGGACAGGACGATGTACGGCTTATAGCCAAACAGGCTGGCGTCCTCCCGGTTTACTGTGTTGACGGAAACAATCGTGAATATCATCACAAATAAAGCAAAGATTAAAATTAGCGCCGTTATGATCCGGCCTGCGATCCGCAGAACCTTTTTCATGTCTGGCGTCACCTCCAAACTAAAATCATCCTTCCGGGAATCAAAAGGCACAAACAAATTGGATACATCCGAGCTTATGCCCTTTGATTCCCACCCGCCGAAAAGCGGGTGGGTTTTTCTAATAACCCCACATTTATTGAGCTTGCTGGAAATCTCCGGTTACACCTTTGATAGCTTCACTTTGAATTGCGTTTGACCAGAGTCCTTTTACGACATCATTGTTAAAAGTAATCATTTGACCGCTAGTACCGGAAGTGGTGTTTCCTTCAAATACAACATTTGTAAAGTCTGCGTTATTATCAGAAGCATAGACTTTTACTAAAGACTGTGGATCTATCCAACTACCGAAACCCTCAGAACGATTGTAACTATTATTTTTAAAACTTACATTTTCCAAAGAACCATTTATAGAAACTGCGGAAGTACCACTAGAATTATTGAATGTATTTTCTTCAATAGTCACGTTACGAATAGGAGTAGCGAAATAACCTTCCAAGTTCAGATTGTCTATAAAGGTACAGTTGCGAATGGTGATAGAGCCTGTATTGCCGCCATTGACCCACATAGATCTATATCCATTCCCGAATTCACAGTCTTCAATTATTACATCTCCGTCGCCTGCTTCAACATAAATGCCGCAGTCTTTATAATTCAAAGTGCTGTCCTTGATGGTAACATTATTACCTGCGTTAATCACTAAGGCATGGTTAGCTTTGTCACCGGGATTGTTGTCAGACGCATCAAATGTAAATTCACCCCCGATGATGGTAACGTCTCTGCTAATTTCATAGTGATTTGCAATTTCAGTATCTCCTAAAGAAATTATTTCTGCTTCAGGATCTTGAAGTGCATCATTAAATTCAGCTTCTGTATTAGCGTATACGTCAGCATAGACAGCCCCTTCGTCATAATTGTTATTGCCAAAGCCGTCGGTTTCTTCTGTATACTGAGTAGCCTTCAACTGGATGTCGAAAGTCGTGCCCAGAGAAGCCGTCTGAACATTGTTTCCAGCGTTTTTGTCCATCTGGAGAATAATGGTGGCAAAGTCCGCTCCGCCTGCGGAAAGGTGGCCATGCGCAGCACCGTTTTCGTTTGCCATTACGTCTGCCAGAGTGCCAACGTAGGTAAACCCACTGGTATCTTTAGGCAGAGCATTGATAGCACCGCTGTCTACACGATAGTACACATTGATTGCTTCTGCCAGATCCTGATTGACAGCTCCTCCTTGAGGAACGATGTTCAGCTGATATTTTAATGCCAGTGTACCCTCGTTACCGATTTTAACAGCAGCTAACTCTGTATAGCCAGGTTCCCAGTTGGTGTAGTTGAAGATAGGATCGCTGCTGTCGGTAATGACGTCGTATCCGCCTTTAGCTTCG
>CALWNT010000148.1 GCA_944382885.1 uncultured Clostridia bacterium
TACCACGCTTCAAGTCCAGCAAAAGCCAGAAGGAAAACAAAAGCTAATTTTTCTCTTTATAGCAGATACGGGTCTGGATATCGTGGTGTCAGCCCGGAGAACGTTTTCGAACCAAAACCACCGGGGTATTATGAAATCTAAGAGATTGGCTCCTAATCGGGTACGGAGCAGAGTATCAGTTTTATCTTAAAACAACCGCCAACACAAGCGATAGCCCGGATTTTTTCTTCTTAACATATAGTTTACAAGTTGAGTCGCAAAAGAAACCAAAAGGGCGCCGCTCAGTCGCCGCGAGGGCTTTGGTACGGGTCTTTAAAGTGTTCTCCTATTCATATTGGAAAGGAAAATTTAGTTTATCGCTTGTGCTGACGGTTGCTTTGGTAGTAACTAACATTTTCCGTTGTACTCCGTTAGGAGCCAACTTTTGAGATCTACACCAAGCCTTCACGGCGTTTGAGTGAAGCTATTTTGCCTACTTTTGAGCAACTCAACTTCGTTGACTAGCAAAAGTAGGCCGCATGCGGGGCGGCTCCCCGCAAAGTTTTCTTTTTATAATGAAAAAAACAGGAGTAGTAACTAAAGAGAAATAGAAAAATAAATTTCTATTTCTCTTTAATGATTCCCCCGAAGCTCCCTTGCGATTTCCTCCAGCTTTTTCAGCCGGTGATTGAGTCCGGAACGGGAAATCTCGGAGGGAAATTCCCTCGTCAGCTCATTTAACGACATCTCCGGATTTTCCAGCCGCAGCTGCGCTACCTCCTGAAGATCCCGGGGAAGGAATTCCATCCCCTTCTGCTGCAAAATAAAATTGATGTCCTCCACCTGTTTCATGGAAGCCCGTACCGTTTTCCCGATGTTGGCGGTTTCGCAGTTGGTGACCCGGTTGACGTTGTTGCGCACCTCTTTGACAATTTTAATGTCCATCAGCTTTAAAGCGCTTTTTACCGCACCCATATAGGTCAAAACTTCCTCGATCTGCTCGCTTCCTTTCAGATAGAGGATTTCAAATCCCTTTCGGGTCGTCCTGCGAAAGTCCAGTCCGGTTTCAGATAAAAAAGCATAGAGCTTGTCTGCCAATGCTTTTCCGGTCACTTTGAATTCAAAATGGTATTCCTTCGCCGGATTGACAAGCACCCCGCAGGAGAGAAACACCCCTCTTAAAAAAGCGCTTCGGCAGCAGGGCTTTTTGATGTTCAGCGCACCTGCTTCCCTCTTCAGCGCTTGGTCAAATCTGTCCCAAAAAAGTCTTGCATCCTCTGTCTGCTCGATGGCAAGGCAGTAGATCCTCTGCTTTTTTCCATGCCGCCCGGGATGATCCAGCACCTTTACAATGACGCCGGTTTCTTCCACAATCTTCTGCGCCAGCAGGGACGCCGCCTTATTATGATCGCATTGAAAGAAGTAATCCCCTTCCCCGCTTTTCCGAAACAGAAGCATTCCGTAAATAAAAAAATAATTACATTCCTCACAGCCGAATTTCGCCCCGCAGAGCTCATCCTTTACCATCTGTGAATAGGTCATACCCGATTCCCTGCCTTATTTTGTAATATCCCGGTGATTTACCGTTACCTTTTTGTCCTCATCCAGCAGATGCTGATAAAGCTTTTCCGCAAAGGTAACAGAGCGGTGCTTCCCGCCGGTACAGCCGATGGCGATTACCAGCTGGCTTTTCCCTTCGGAAACATACAGCGGAATCAGAAAATCAATCAAATCCGCCAGTTTTTGATAAAGTTCCCTGGACTGAGGCCAGCTCATGACATAGTCGCTGACCTCGTGGTCGATTCCGGTTTTAAATTTCAATTCCTTAATATAGAAAGGATTGGGCAGACAGCGCACGTCAAACACAAGATCCGCCTCTCTGGGACAGCCGTATTTAAAGCCAAAGGACATACAGTTGATGAGCATCCCGTTGGCCACATTATCCAAAAAGATCGCGCTGACCTTTTCCTTGAGCTGAATCGGCGCCAGATGGGTGGTGTCAATGATATAGTCCGCTCGCTGGCGCACTTCCAAAAGCATCTCCCGTTCCTTTGCGATGGCGTGCTCCAAAGAAGGGTTTGACTCATTGAAGAGGGGATGCTTCCTTCTGGTTTCTTTGTACCGGGTCATCAGCACCTCATTGTCGCAGTCCAGAAACAGAACCTTGTACTCCACATGATCCCGGTCCAAATCATCCAGCACCCGGCCGAGATCCTTAAACATGCTGCCGCCCCGGGCGTCTACCACTACTGCCATTTTTGAGATGCTGCCCTCTGACTGATTCGCAAGCTCGGCAAATTTTCCGATCAGCTTGGCAGGCATATTATCCACACAATAATAGCCGATATCCTCCAGAGTATCGATGGTTCGGGACTTGCCAGCCCCGGACATGCCGGTAATGATGATCATTTCCATACTCAACGCATCTCCTATCCAATATATCTGACTTCACATTCCAAATCGATTCCGCTTTTTTCCTTTACTGTTTTCTGCACCAGGGCGATCAGTTCCTGTACGTCCTTACAGGTGGCGCCGCCGGTATTGATGACAAAGCCGCTGTGCTTCTCGCTGACCTGAGCGCCGCCTACAGACACGCCTTTGAGTCCGCAGTCCTCAATCAGCTTTGCCGCAAAGGCATTGGGAGGACGCTTAAAGGTGCTTCCCGCGCTGGGATATTCCAAGGGCTGTTTTGACTTTCTTCTGCCCATCAGGTCTTCCATTTTGGCCTGAATTTCTTCACGGTTTCCCTTCTGAAGACGGAACACGGCGGAAAGGATCAGATACCCGCCTTTGGAATAGGCACTGTGACGGTAAGAAAACTGAAGCTCCTCCCCGGCAAAGCTTCCGATTTTGCCGTTGTGAACATGATTGGCCTTCACCACCACATCTTTCATTTCCCCGCCGTATGCGCCGGCGTTCATAAACACCGCGCCGCCCACGGTAGCGGGGATGCCATAGGCAAACTCCAGTCCCGTGAGGGAATGTTCCAAAGCGAACCGGCAAACGCTCATCAGGCTTGCCCCCGCCTGAGCCTCAATGGTATTGTCGTCCAGAAGCCGGATGTTCGAACAGTCCCGGTTCATCAGAATCACAATACCGTCAAAGCCGTCGTCGCTAACGAGGACATTAGAGCCGTTTCCCAGCACCAGAACAGGATAATCCCCGCAGCAGACTACAGCCTGGCGCGCCTCTTCTTCCGAAGCCGGCGCAATCAGCATCCGGCAGTTTCCCCCGATTTTAAAAGAGGTATGGGGCGCGAGGGGCTCCTCCAGTTTGTATGAAATTCCCTGCTGTGATAACGCGTCGATTACCTGTGTAAGCTTTGTCATGAAATGCCTCCCAAATCAATTTATCGATCAAATTCCCTGTTCCCCGAAAACCGCTATTCTGTCGGGAAACAGGGAGCATATTTTGAAAACAGTACCATTTTGCACACCGTCTTTTCACGCAGAAAAACGGTAAGACCTCATTTTGTCAAAGGTAGATTGAGAACCTTTTTTCCTTATTACTATTATACGGGAAAAGGGTTAAATAATCAACTAAAACAGACTGTTTTCCATCAGAACAGAAAAGGCAGTCATTGCTGACTGCCTTTTTGCTATTCATATCCGGGAGCCTTTTGGCGAAATCCAAAGTAGGAGCAATATCCAACCATTGATTTTACATAAACAGCCGGGTATTCTCTTCTCTCTTCCATTTTTGCTAAAACCAATCTTTCTAATTCCTGTTTTTCTTCCTGAGTAAATTGCTCTTGAATCACTGATGAAGCCAACAGTATCTCTAACGCGTCAAAACGAAAAGAATCGCTCAAATCTTTGAAATCTTCACGATTACGAAACGGCTTTTCTCTATCGTAAAAATCCCAAAGTGCTTTGCCAATATTTTTTCTTGTAAGAAGCTCCTGTAAAATATCGGAATCTTCCAGCCATATTCGCACAAATTCATCCTGTGTTTCAGGTGCATAAGATTGGTATTTGTTGCCCGGAACATTACGCAAAAAGCTTTCAATTAAGGCAGGCGTACCCATGACATTCAGCCGGAAGGAGGAATGTTTCGTCTGTTGTGAATCATAGTCAAAAGGCATATAATATGAGAAAGGTTTCGTCTGTTGTGAATCGTAGTCGAAAGGCATATTACAATATATCGTCAACCCCACCAACAATAATACTACAACACATCCAGCCGCAATCATACGAATTTTTAGTCTCGGCTTCATACCCATTCCCCCGTCAAAAATATCCGTTATGATAAAGCATTACACAGTTCACTTACACAGTCTCGTTATGATTGATTTGCGCATAATATCGGTGGTCTCTCTTTAATCCGCATTGATAAATTCGCCGTCATATTGAACAGCTATTTCATTGAGTTTGTCATAATCCCAACCGCTTGCAGTATAAGCGTCTGTAAAAAGGAAATTACGGCGTTCATAACTGAGACCGCTGGTATATTTTGCTCGTTGTACCTCTGTAATTGCCGATTCCAAACGACTTAAATCAAACGGGGTTAAATGCCGCCGTACTTCCGGCTGAGCTAACAACAACTCGATTTTAGCTAAATCATTGTAATCACCGGGGCCTTCTACTTCTGTATAATCCTCATACAGGTTTAACAATTTGCGTCCTGTAGAAGCACGGGACAACAACTCTTTATAGGCAGCGCCGGCAGGATATTCATCACTCCAGGTTGCTTCGTAATTTACAGCTATTTCAGGAGTATCATAAGCGACCATGCCGGAAGGGTGAGTATTGAGCACTTCATTAAGCAAGGTTTCTGTTGATAGACGGGCGGCTTCTTTTTTACAATAGGAGATCCGTTCCTCCGATGTTTCGGTTACAAAATCAACTTCCCAAATCGCTGAAGAATCAGTGGATTTTCCAAGTTCAGGAAAAAAGCCATACCACCAAAAGCCAAAAAGAAGAAGAATGACAATGCCAATCATCACAATGCCTGTGACCTTTTGCTTTTTTG
This sequence comes from uncultured Clostridia bacterium, assembly GCA_944382885.1. Lineage (GTDB taxonomy): Bacteria > Bacillota > Clostridia > Oscillospirales > Ruminococcaceae > Massiliimalia. The sequence continues at coordinate 4,951 of CALWNT010000148.1, forward strand.
TCAACTGCGTTAGCTTCACCATTCTGGTTCATCCCCTCTTGTTCCATTGTGTTATTAAATCGTTTCCATTACCTAAAAGATGTTTTGAATTTTTGTTTTGTCACACCTCTTAAAAATCATTTTTTCTTTCTTGTAACGATCTCATTTGGTACATCGGAATCTCCCTCTTCCGTTATTTCCTACATTCAGAATATCGCATTTTGCACAAAAAGTCAATCAAAATATGCTTTTTTGTATAGAAAACAAGAAGAGAATTCTGAGGAAAATCGCTTAAAGCATTCCCAAAGCACTTCCAGTCATCATGTCCACACTGACGGCGAAAGAAAACCAGAAAAAGATTCCATAGAAAAGAGGGCCGTCTCGCACACTTGACGAGACGGCCCTTTTCTTGAGGGATCGTGCAAGAACCCTTATTGTTCAATTATCTCAACGGTTTCTTCTACCGGATGGGAAAAAAGGATACCATAGGTACCGTCATGAATCTTCCTTACCGTACCGGAAGTTTGAAAGAGGTACTCCCTGTTTTCCTCCAGGCAAACGATCACCGCGGGTTTCCTGCCCTTGGCATTTACATGAAAGGAAAAACGGTTATTTTCACATTTTTGCTCAGACAGCAATGTCAAAAATCCAGATGTGACGGTATAGGGCTGATACAGAGCGTGAAACCACATCAGCACCGGGGTGGAAAGTCCCGAAAATTGGTGGAATCCGGCTCCTCTGCCATTGGCAATCATAAAATGCTCATAGCAATTATAGGTGGAATCCGTTTCTTTTTTCCAAAGCTTCAGGGCGGTATCCGCTATGGAGAGGGCTAAGTCCAGCTCGCCCTGGTCTAAAAAGGCTTTCCAGAGAATCCACTGGTGAGGCATCCAGATCGAACCGTTCCAATAGCCGTCCGTCCGGTAATAGGGCGCCCGGGTATCTACGACGCTGACCCCAATAGGGGTAACCATCCCCTGCTTGATGTTCTCCACAATCCGGAGGGAACGAGCCTGATCGCTGATCCCCGCGATATAGGGGTACGCTCCGTCCAATCCCATATTGGCATTCACGCCGTCGATTCTCAGCACCTCTTTGTCCCTGACATAGCCATAGTACCCGGACGCTTCATCCCAGGCATAGGTGTTTACCGCATTGGTATAAAACTCAATGTCGGCGTCGTACTCCGATCCATCCTCGCCGATCACGCTGCCCATCAGCTGCAGGATCTTGGCACACAGCACGGTCATGGAGGTATTGATCATCGGGCAGACGGCATCCTCCAGCTTGTTTTGATGGACATACGCCTGGGGAGGATAGTCGTCCCATCCGCCGGAATTGTAAAACAGATCCCAGGTATTGAACAGGCCGGTCTCCTTGGCGCGACCGTTGAAGCGTGCGTCTGCAAAGAAGCGGTACTGCTGGCGTATCATGGGGTAATATTTTGGGATGAGGTTCCGATCTCCTGTTTTCTGATAGAGCTCTGCAAAGAGAAAAATTTGAATCGGCAGAGGCGAACCGTGGAGAATATAGGGAGAATGGATATCCCCCACCGGAGTCAGATAAGCGTTGAGGCAATCCTCTCCCCGGGCAGGATCAAGCTGGGCGAGCCCCAATCCCACAAAACCGGAGTCCCAGGTATAAAGGGAATCCCAGTTTCGGCCGGGCGTATTGTGGCGAATATAGCCCCGGCGGCTGTAGATCGGCCAGACCACATTGGTCAGCGTCACGGCGGACATGATCTTCTGGGAAAAGGCAAATCCTTCCCCGGCGCTGTTGCACCGAACCTGATAAAGCTGATGATTTTCGCAAAACGGCTCGCTTTTTGGCGCGGTGATGCAAAGCGTAACCGTTTCCCGGCTGTGCGGAGCCACAAAGATGGGGCGCAGAAACAGATCAACATAGCAATGTCCCCCTTCGCCGAGACGCATACTGACATGTTCATGAATAGATTCGCTTAGCAGCACGCCTACATCATCTGTGTATAACTGGCGCAGAACACGGTTTTGGCAGTCGCAGGAAACGGAGTATTGCAGATCGCCGAATTGAAGCGCAATCTCCTCTCCATTGTCAGAAAGAGCAGGCGTCAAAGCGGTTTCGCCGTCGTCAAAGGTAATCTGGCGGCCAAACACAAAGCCGTCGAGATCGAGTTCTGTCTGATGGGGCAGCAAGGTAAACGAGGAAAAGCGCTGCTTGGGAATCTCCAAATAAATCAGTTTTGGCGTATCGGTCTGCTTTAACCTAAAGTGGTAAAGGACGCCTTCGATCTCAAAAGAGATCCTTCCGCCCCCTCTGTAACGAAAGCCGATCTGATCTGTCTCCACGGCGTCAAATTGGTAATGGAGGCTGTCGCCCTCTTTGCCAAAAAATTCCCTGCCGATATAACTGCCGCCCACAAAACCGCTGCCTCGGCATTCGCCCAGCAGCAAATCGTCGCTTGCCGTCTTTTGCTCCAGGGAGATATCGGTGTAATCCACCGCATCAAGCCAGCGCGTCCCTTGGCCGGTAACCGCCAAAAGATCTACCAGCTCCCTTTTGAAGTTGGTGCTGCGCTGCATACTCATGACCGCATTCAGCGTAAGGCTTTCCGGCAGATCTGTCTCATTGACAAAGTGACAGGTAATCTCCATCCTGTTCCCCTCAGAACAGAAATCCGCATCCAGATACACCCTGTCTTTCCACTCCAATTCATAGCGGTACACATAGTGTGATACATCCACAGATGAAGACATCATTTTTGCGCCGCAGTCGGAAACGTCCCGAGGCGTCATCACACTGCGCCGGTAATAACCGGGAAAGAGGTTGACGTCGAAACGGTAACCCCGGTTATGGTCCGCGATATGAGCCGCGCCGAGATATTTTTTGTTGTAAGGCCCCCAACTGGGCAGATGTAAATCGTAATTTTTCACATGGATCCCTCCCTGCTTTTCTGAATTGATCTCATCATAGCACATCGGTTATCCATTTACAATTCTTTCGGATGGTTTTTCTGTTCGGGTATGCTGCGGATTTGTGGAGTTTCTTGACGCGAAAGCCTAACACCAAGCCTTCCCCTTTGTTTTCCAGCCGTATCAGGGACATCGGCGTGGATTCCTCGAATCCCAAATAGATAAAAAAGAGGGGCGGCCGCTTTTTTACAAAGCGTCCGCCCGCAAATGATTCTGTTTTCTCTGCCTGAGCGAAGGACTTATTGGCACAAAGCCTTTAATTCTTCCACTTTGTCCGTCTTTTCCCAGCGGACGCCCAGATCTTCTCTGCCCAATTGGCCGTAATTCGCCAGCTTTCTGTAAATTGGTTTTCTCAGATCCAATTCCTTGATAATCGCATAAGGACGCAGATCAAATACCTTTTTGACCGCCGCCTCAATTTTTTCTTCCGGCACAGTATTCGTCCCATAGGTATCGATCATCACAGACACCGGATGAGCTACGCCGATGGCATAAGCAAGCTCTACCTCGCATTTTTTCGCAAGACCTGCCGCCACAATGTTTTTCGCAACCCAGCGGGCAGCATATGCAGCGCTTCTGTCCACCTTTGTGGGATCTTTCCCGGAGAAAGCGCCGCCGCCGTGACGGGCATAACCGCCGTAGGTATCTACGATGATTTTTCTTCCGGTCAGGCCGCTGTCCCCCTGAGGGCCACCCACCACGAAACGTCCGGTAGGATTGACATAGATCTTGGTATTTTCATCCAAAAGCTCTGCCGGAATGGTGGTTTTCACTACATGCTGAATGATATCCTCCCGAATCTGCTCTAAGGAAACAGAATCGGAATGCTGAGAAGACACGACAACCGCTTCTACCCGAACCGGTTTTAAATCTTCATATTCCACCGTCACCTGTGTTTTCCCATCGGGACGCAGATACGGCAATGTGCCGTTCTTCCGCACCTGAGTAAGCTTCATCGCCAGTTTATGAGCCAGAGAGATAGGCATCGGCATCAATTCCGGAGTTTCATCGCAGGCAAAGCCGAACATCATCCCCTGGTCTCCGGCGCCGTTGGTGTTGTCTTCCTCTACTGCTCCTTCTTTCGCTTCCAGCGCTTTATCTACTCCCAGCGCAATATCGGGAGACTGTTCGTCAATGGAAGTGACTACCGCGCAGGTTTTCCCATCAAAGCCATATTTCGCACGGTCATAGCCGATGTCCAGCACTACGCTGCGGGCGATTTTGGGGATATCCACATAGCAGCTGGTGGTAATCTCTCCCATAATCGAAATAATCCCGGTTGTGCAGGTCGTCTCACAGGCTACCCTTGCCTGCGGGTCCTTCGATAAAATTTCATCTAATACGGCGTCGGAAATCTGGTCGCAGATTTTATCCGGATGCCCTTCTGTCACCGATTCTGATGTAAATAAAAATCTTTTCATCAAAATACTCCCCTTATCTATTTTTTCTTTTCCTGTTCGCTTTTCAGTACAAAATGAAACCGACGCCTTTTCCTTTCCCGCAAAGCTCTGAACAAAAGACAAAAAGCGCGCTTTTTCTTTTCCTATAATCATAGCATCTTCCCCTCTCATTTGCAATAGCTTCTCTGAATTATCTGTGTTTTTTGGTACAAAGTCTATCGATTGGTCAACCGTTGGTTGTACCAGTTTCAAGCAACACTTGCTGTACTTGCGGCAAAAGAGGTAATACGATAAAACAAACAGAAATTTATCTTTCTATTTAAAAAGAACTTTTTCTCTATCACTTTCTTTCAGAGAAAGAAGAAAGCTATGCGGGGAGCCGCCCCGCACGCGGCCTACTTTTGATGTCCAAAAGTAGGCAAAA
>CALWNT010000149.1 GCA_944382885.1 uncultured Clostridia bacterium
CAGGTTCATGTTGCCGCCTGCATGAGCGGTCAGCTGGAGTTCCCATCCTCCTTGCGCCGCCAAAAAGCAAAAGGTAACCAATTCCCGCTGAGCCTAGGTAAGCCCTGTCTCGGCATAGTAATCCCCAAAGCAGTTGGATGCCAGCCATCGATTGATATGCCCGTTTTTCCAGGCTTCCTTCATGCCCTCTCCAAAAATTTCCACCTGGGTCTGAACGCCTTTTTCCAGACGGTCTTCCATCGTTGTGGTCGCCTGGCCCTCCAAAGGCAGTTTCACACCCCGCTCGATTAAAATATCATTGACGGCATTGAGGAAAGGACGAACTCTGCCAATCCCCAAATAATCTACAGCCTGGTACACAACCTCTTTCACCATAACAGGGGAAAGGCCCGCATCCAGCGCACGAGGCAGTTCCAACTGAAATTCCTCGATTCCCTGGCATCCCAGCAAGGTGGCGATGATCGCCATATGACGGGTGATCTCATCAAGCTGCTGTCCTTCTTCCCCGGGTACCTCTTCCAATGCAAAATGTTCCAGCCGTTCTGCAAATTCCGGATCTGTTTCCCGCATATTCATGATAAATTCCTCCTTAGTTTTGTTCTATTTCCTGATGACCGGTAGACCATACATGCTGCTGTTTGGCAGTTTCCGGTGTATTCTGCGCCATAACGCCAACCAGTTTGTGGGGAATATATTCTTCTTCCAAAAAGTTTATTTCTTTCGGCGTCAAAACCAAATCCACAGCTTTCGCCGCCCCTTCTATTTGAGACAACTTGGTAGCGCCTACTACCGGGGCGGTTACCTTGGTCAACAGCCAGGCCAGGGAAATCTCTGTCATCGACACCTGCCGCTTTTGTGCCAATTCCGCTACCCTGCCGATGATCACAGCGTCCTGCCGGGCTGAGTCATCGTACTTGAGTTTTGCATAGCTGTCTTCTTCCAGCCGTTTGGAGGTTTCCCCGGGATGCTTGGAAAGACGTCCTCCCGCCAACGCGCTGTAAGGGGTCATGGCAATATGATCCTCCTGACAGAGCTTCGCCATCTCCCGTTCCTCCTCCCGAAAGATCAGATTGTAGTGCCCCTGGACAGAAACGAACTTCGCGAAACCTTCCTTTTCCGCCAGCGCATTGGCTTTCGCGAGCTGATAGGCAAAGCAGTTGGAGATTCCAATATACCGCGCCTTTCCAGCTTTCACGATCCGATTCAGGCCATCCATAATCTCATAAAGAGGCGTTTGATAATCCCACATGTGGTAGATGTAGAGATCTACATAATCCAGTCCCAAATTCTTTAAACTGGTATCGATCATCCGTTCAATATGCTGTTGGCCAGAAATCCCCGCTGCAATTTCCTCTTGGGTACGGGGCAGAAATTTCGTAGCTACTACCACATCTTCCCGCTTTGCGAAATCTTTCAGGGCACGGCCCAGATATTGTTCGCTGGTGCCGCTTTGATAACTGATGGCGGTATCAAAAAAGTTAACGCCCAATTCCAACCCCCGCTTAATGATTTCACGGGAGTGCGCTTCATCCAGCGTCCAGCTGTGCTGACCGTTTTTGGCGTCCCCAAATCCCATGCACCCCATACAGATGCGGGAAACATTCAGATCTGAATTTCCAAGTTTTGTATATTTCATGGATTCGTTCCTCCTCTTTGTCTCTTTTCGTTTTTCTCTTTTTATTATAAGTCAGCTTTCATGCAATGTCTAATACCTATCTTTTATTATATATCATACGTTTTATGTATAAAGATAAACAATCCTCCAAGCGAATCTCGCTTGGAGGATTGTTTTAAAACAGCTTTGTCAGCTTTGCAAAATTTGCCATGATCTTTTTGGTGCCCACCTTGTCAAAGGCCACCTCTACTAGGGTATCGTTTCCCATAGGGGTCAGGGACAGTACCATTCCTTTGCCGAACACTTTGTGCATAACGGTGTCCCCCGCAGCAAAATCCAGAACCGCCTGTTCCCGCTTTCTTGGCATTCCCACGCTTTCCACCTCAGGACGACGGGTGCGCGGCTCCATCACAGGCCGGGCCGGCTGAGGCTGACGGTATACCGCTCTTGTATTGTCAATCACCTCAATATTTTCCTCCGGCAGCTCTTTTAGGAATCTGGAAGGCAGGTTTCGGTTGGTATTACCGAACATCATCCGCTGAGCGGCAGTGGTGATGACAAGCTTTTTCTTTGCTCGAGTAATCCCCACATAGGCAAGGCGGCGTTCTTCCTCAATTTCCGCTTCGCTTTGGATAGAGTTAAAGCTTGGGAAAATCCCCTCCTCCATTCCGATAATAAATACCACTGGAAATTCCAGCCCCTTAGCGGAATGAATGGTCATCAGGACCACCTTGTCGTCAGAATCATTTAGATTATCCAGATCCGTGAAGAGGGATACCTCTTCCAGAAAGCCGGAGAGCGCTCCTTCTGGATTTTCTTCCATATACTTCACAAGGTTGGTCTTCAACTCCTCAATATTCTCAAGCCGTACTCTGCCCTCTACTCCCTGCGCGGTCAGGGCAACACGATAGCCGGTTGCTTCCATCAGTTCATCCAGAAGCTCATCCAACCCAAAAGTCAGCTCGTAATTGGCAAGCTCCTCAATCATCCCTACAAAGGCCATCAGCGGTTTGGCCTTCTTGGAAAGCGCATCATACTGGTCGGCGCTGCGCATGACCTCAAATATGGAAAGGCCGGTTTGGTTGGCTATCGTTTCGACTGTTTTTACGGTGGCGTCGCCGATTCCCCGTTTGGGCTCGTTGATAATCCGCTTGAGACGGACGGTATCGGAGGGATTATCGATCACATGGAAGTAGGCCAAAACATCTTTGATCTCCTTACGGTCAAAGAATTTGGTGCCTCCCACGATCCGGTAATCAATCCCGCTCTTGATCAAATGGCGCTCAATCTGATTGGACTGGGCGTTCATCCGGTACAAAATCGCATGGTCAGAGAACTTCATCCCCTTCTGGACGTCGTCCTCGATAGTCTGGGTGACAAAACTGCTTTCCTCATAATCGTCCCGTCCCCGAAAGACCAGCACCTTTTCCCCTTCCCCGTTGCGGGTCCAGAGGTTTTTCCCCTTTCTTCCTTGATTATGCTCAATCACCTTGTTGGCCGCATCCAGGATATGCTGAGTAGAACGGTAGTTTTGTTCCAAACGGATCACCACCGCATTGGAAAACTGCTGTTCAAAGCTTAAAATGTTCTCAATCGTAGCTCCCCGGAACCGATAGATACTTTGGTCGTCATCCCCCACGACACAGAGGTTTTGATGCTTCCGGGAGAGAAGGCTCACCAGCCTATACTGAAGCTGGTTGGTATCCTGATACTCGTCCACCAGTATGTATTTATAAAGATTCTGATAATGTTCCAATACCTCCGGGAACTGTTGGAACAGTTCCACCGTTAAAAGGATCAGGTCGTCAAAGTCCACCGCATTGGCCTGTTTCAACCGCCTTTGGTAGAGCAGATAAACGTTGGCGATGGTCTTTAAGCGGAAATCGCTTTCCGACTGTTTGGTAAATGCTTCCGGAGAGATCATAGCGTCCTTCTGCCGGCTGATCTCCGCAAGACAGGCTTTGGGCGGAAACATTTTATCGTTGACGTTTAAGTCCTCCAGACAGTCCTTGATCACCCTCAGGCTGTCGTCAGTGTCATAAATCGTAAAAGAGGAGGTATATCCCAACGCGCCGATTCCCCGGCGGAGAATCCGCACACAGATGGAATGAAAGGTGCCGGAGCGCACCTCTCCTCCCTGCTCTCCCAAGCGGGCTGTCAGTCTTTCCTTCAGTTCATTTGCCGCCTTATTGGTAAAGGTGATGGCCAACACGTTCCAGGGCTTTACAGTAGGAGCCGCGATCAGCTCCAGCATCCGCTCCCGATTTTGGGAGTCCCCCGCGAGGTAATCCTCCAAAAAGCGAATCTCCTCCTCATCGATCATAGGGGTGAAGGTATCCGCGTGATAAGCGTTGCCAAATTCCAGCAAATAAGCGATCCGGTTGACCAAAACGGTCGTCTTGCCGCTGCCTGCCCCTGCCAAAATCAGAAGCGGCCCGTTCACCTGAAAGACCGCTTTTTTCTGCATTTCATTCAGCTGCGGATATTCCTGTTCTAAAATCCGCTGTTTTAAATCCTGGTATCTCTGTTCCAATTCCATTCTTTTTCCCTCTTAAAGCGGCAGAATATACATGCCGCCGCAATCTTCGTTCTGTTTTCTATCTTCCGCAGCAAAAAGCGCGGCGTATCCAAACTGTATTCCGTTTTTCTGCTGTGAAACCATCTTTTTTCAACCGTTATCATTCTATCATAAACCAGCACAAACGGCAAGGAAAACGCTTTCTGATTTTGCCCCGATAGAAACTGGAGAACAAGCCGCATCCCCACCATGAAAAAAGCGGTTTTCCCTGTTACAAGACGATTTGGAAAAAGCTCTCTCACAAACGCACAAAGGCTCCGCAGAGGGACAAACCCTCCCGCGGAGCCCGCCTTTAAGACCTATCTTGAAGGGAAGCAATATTTACTTTCACCGATCTGATACTCCGTCCTGCAATCGTCAAATCGCTGCAGCCGCGAATGGGTCTCAGCGTCCACTTTCTTCTGCCACTTCTTTTGTGGGAGGGAATCGACATAGGATTCTACCTCTTCCCAGGTCATCCCTTCTCGCAAACGGCCGAAATACTGCATCCGCTCAGTTACCAAATCTTCCTTCCAGCCATTTTCATCATAGGTCTCCCGGTCCAACAGATTATATCCTGTCTGATATCCGAAAACCTTCTCCCACTGAACCTGATAAGCCGTTTCTTTCAAAAGGCAGAGATCCTCCGGTGTAAGATGAAGCCTCATCTCCGGCTGAGCCAGCAGCAGCTCGATCATGGAAAGCTTTCCTTCACCAAAACTATTGTCTGCATCCGGACCCAAAATATGGTGGAGATAAGACCGGTACATCTTGACAAGCTCCTTGCCGCCCTTTCCCCGGGAACAGAGTTCCTCATAGGCAAATTTGATATAAGAATCCTCTCCTAGAGACATTTCATCCAGATACCCTCTATAATCATAAGCGATCTCTGGAGCAAAGTAGGGAGAATTTCCGCTTGACAGCATTCCCATGTTGAGCATTGTGGCAATCAAAGACTTTGTGGACATCCGGGAAATTCCCTTTTTCTCGTGTTTTAAAATCTGCCGGTCTATTTCTGCCAGGGTTTCCTCATCGGCGCCGTGGGCCTCCATTTGATATCGGTAAACAATATCCTCTGCTGATTCGTCTGACGAGAGATACTCTTCATCTGTCTTTCCAATTTCCGGAAACACCCCGTACCACCACATGGAAAAAAGGACGAGCAGGATTACTCCAATAAGGATACCATATCTTCTGAGCCATCTAACTGCTTTCATTCGGATTCCTCCTCTCCCGGGTTCGATACAGCCATGCTATCTGACGATTTCTGTTAGTTTTATCTTATCATTTTTACTATATAAATTCAACATATTATTTTTCACATCCCAGAAATATAATAGAATAATTGACAAGTCTCTTTTTGTCGATTTTTCAGATAGTTTCGTATATACCCCGCATATAAATTATATATTACCCTCTTTCCAAAAAGAGTGTTAAAATAATAACAGAAGGTAAGGAATAGACAAAAAAAGAAGGAAACTTCCACAATTTTTATTTGTGAGATACAAATAAATGGGAGTTCCGGCTGAGGTCTTTTCCCCTTTCAATCTAATTTGTTTAAAACCGGTTATCCGGTTTGATATGAAAAAATGGAGGAATTAGCATGGCTCGTTTTACTCTGCCAAGAGACATTTATTTCGGCAATGGTACGTTGGATGAACTGAAAACCTTAAAAGGTAAAAAAGCAATGGTCGTTGTAGGCGGCGGCTCTATGAAGAGATTCGGCTTTTTAGATAAGGTTTGCGACAACTTGAAAGAAGCCGGTATGGAAGTACAGCTTTTTGAAGGGGTTGAACCGGATCCGTCCGTAGAGACCGTAATGAAAGGCGCAAAAGCTATGCAGGACTTCCAGCCTGACTGGATCGTTGCAATGGGCGGCGGTTCTCCGATCGACGCTGCAAAAGCAATGTGGGTGTTCTATGAATATCCTGACACCAAATTTGAAGATCTGATCACACCGTTCTCCTTCCCGACCTTGAGACAGAAAGCAAAATTCTTAGCAATCCCCTCTACTTCCGGTACTGCTACCGAAGTAACCGCTTTCTCTGTTATCACCGATTATGAAAAAGGAATCAAATATCCTCTGGCTGACTTCAACATCACTCCGGATGTTGCTATCGTTGATCCGGAACTGGCACAGACCATGCCTGCAAAATTGACTGCTCACACCGGTATGGACGCTTTGACTCACGCAATCGAAGCATATGTTTCCACCGTTGCTTCTCCGTTCACCGATCCGTTGGCAATCAAAGCAATCCAGATGGTAATGCAGTATCTGCCTTCTTCTTATAACGGATGCAAAAAATCCAGAGAACAAATGCACTATGCTCAGTGCTTAGCCGGTATGGCATTCTCCAACGCTCTGTTGGGTATCGTTCACTCTATGGCTCATAAAACCGGAGCTGCTTTCTCTACCGGTCATATTCCCCACGGCTGTGCAAACGCGATCTATCTGCCTTACGTTATCAAATATAACGCCAAAGATATGAGAGCCGCTAAGAGATATGAAGATATCGCTCACAGCTTAGGTCTGGACGGAGTGGAAGCTCTGTGCGCAAGAATCGACGACTTCAATCAGAGAATGGGTATTCCGAAGACCTTGAAAGATTTTGGTATTAAGGAAGACGAATTTAAAGAAAAACTCTCCGATATTTCCAAAAACGCAATCGGCGACGCTTGCACCGGTTCCAACCCAAGAATTCCGACCCAGGAAGAAATGGAAAAACTCTTTACCGCAATTTACTACGGAACCGAAGTTGATTTCTAATTCGTTTTCCATGTAATATGAATTCAATTTATCCTTAAAAACGGCATTTTGGAAACGCAAGCTTGCAAGTCTCTAAATTTAGGAACTGCAAACTTGCGTTTCTTGTCAGTATTGATATTGCTATTTTTCGTAATATATTGTATACTGTTTCAGGCGGAGTATTTTGAAGGAAGCTCAGATGTTTCCTGCATGATATTCCAAAGCCTTAGGAACTAATTTACACTTGTCTGAAAAAGGAGACTACACTTATGTTTCAAATCGTAAGGAAAAAGGCGCTGAATCCAACAGTAACGCTGATGGATATTGACGCTCCTTTTATCGCTAAAAAAGCTCAGCCCGGTCAGTTTATCATCCTGAGAGTAGACGAAAACGGGGAACGAATCCCCCTGACCATCGCAGATTATGACCGTGAAAAAGGGACTGTGACGATTATTTTCCAAATTGTAGGCGCTACTACTGAAAAATTAAATCATCTGAATGAAGGCGACTGCCTCCACGACTTTGTAGGCCCCTTGGGAACTCCTTCTCATGTGGAAGGTTTGAAAAAGGTTGCCGTGATCGGCGGCGGTGTTGGATGTGCTATCGCTTATCCGATCGCGAAAAAATTACATGAACTGGGGGCGGAAGTCCACTCCGTCGTCGGTTTTAGAAATAAAGATCTGGTGATCCTGGAAGATGAATTCAATGCGGTCAGCGATAAGGTTGTCATGAAGACCGACGACGGTTCCTACGGCACCAAAGGCCTTGTCACCGATGCGTTAAAAGAACTGATCGAAAGCGGCGAACAGTATGATGAAGTCATCGCCATCGGGCCGCTCATCATGATGAAATTCGTCTACGAGCTCACCGAGGAATACGGCATCAAGACCGTGGTGAGCATGAACACCATCATGATTGACGGCACCGGCCTGTCCGGCGACGGCCGGCTGAGCG
>CALWNT010000150.1 GCA_944382885.1 uncultured Clostridia bacterium
AAACAGTAAACGAGCTTCTTGACTGTACAGAACGTTTTAAAGACCTAAATCCCTTTACTCCTTTTGAGGTGGAAATTACCAAAGACGCCAAATATCTGGGGAAAACAGTCAGTGAAATCAATTTCTGGCAGAATACGTTGGCTACGATTATCGCCATCAAGCGCAACGGAAAAATCATACTTTCTCCCGGCTCTTATGCCACCTTGAAAGAAAACGATATCCTGTATATCATTGCCAGTGAGGAATCCTATAATCGGGTTAAGATGTTTTTGTATTGAGGAAAAGAGCTTTCAGTCAAAAAAGCTGAAAGCTCTTTTTTTGACAATAGATTCTCTGGAAGCCTGGAAAAAATAAAAATCTTTCGGGAAATAGGTTTACATTTTTGCTTTAGTGTGCTAAAATATGTAGTAATCTCATGTGATAAATGATTGATCCATGAATTTCGAACGACTAAAAATAAAAAAAGAAATCAGGTGTATAGTATGAACGAAAAGCTTAGAGACATGAACATTGAGTTTCTGTTTGAGGCGGTTTTGCAGTTAAAAAACATGGAGGAGTGCTATAAATTCTTTGAGGATTTATGTACAGTTCAGGAATTAAAGGCGATGTCTCAGCGGATTCAGGTGGCCAAAATGCTCAGTGAAAATCGGGTATACAGCGATATTGTCAATGAGACGGGAGCGAGTACCGCTACCATAAGTCGTGTCAACCGTTCTCTCAATTACGGTTCAGACGGCTATGATATCGTGTTTAAAAGGATGAAAAAGGGTGAATAAGGCTTTGGCGGACTCTTACGGAAATTTTGCGCCTTTTTATGACGAACTGACCGGCAATATCGATTATGAAAAACGGGGCCGCTATTTTCACAAAATCCTGCAGCAGCATGGAAAAGAGAAAGGAATATTACTTGATTTAGCGTGTGGAACGGGAAGTTTAAGCGAGTTTTTCGCACGCTTAAATTATGAGGTGATCGGAGTGGACGCCTCGGAAGAGATGCTGTCTGTAGCGATGGAAAAAAAGCTGGAAACAGGAAGCGATATCGTCTATTTATGTCAGCGGATGGAAGAGCTGGACTTGTTTGGGACAGTTGATATTGTCCTTTGTGCATTGGACAGCCTGAACCATATCACCGATGCGGAAACGCTCCAAAGGGTTTTTGAGAGGATCTCGCTGTTTTTGAATGAGGACGCCCTCTTTCTTTTTGATATGAATACGGTGTACAAGCACGAAATGATACTGGGAAACCAGACTTTTGTTTACGATATGGATTCGGTTTACTGCGTATGGCAAAATCGGCTTCTGCCGGAGCATGTGGTAGAAATCGAACTGGATCTATTTGAGTATGACAAGGAAAATGACTGCTATTACCGCAGCCAGGAGAGCTTTTCCGAACGGGCTTATTCCAGAGAAACGGTACTTTTCCTATTGGAACAGGCTGGGTTTGAACTCTTGGAAGAGTATGAAGGGGATACTTTTTCTCCGCCTGGTAGGGAGACACAGCGGGTGGTATATGCAGCCAGGAATCGGGTCTGCAAAAACGCGGTTCCGCAAGAGGAATAATCAGTTGAGAAAGGAATAAAATAGAATATGGGAAATATGGTAAGAGCGATTTCCGCAGACGGGTCGGTGATGGCCTGTGCGGTCAATTCCACCCAGATGGTAGCGCAAATGGAGCAAATCCACAAAACTTCAGCGGTGGTAACAGCGGCGCTGGGCAGACTGCAAACAGCAGCCTCCATGATGGGAGTGCAGTTGAAAGGATACGATGACAGCATTACTCTGAGAATCCACGGCGGAGGGCCTGCCGGTTCTATGATCGCGGTTTCTGATAGCCAGGGTAACGTGAAATCTTATGTGGAAAATCCGGTAGTGGAAATTCCGCTGAATTCTTATGGAAAATTGGACGTATCAGGCGCGGTGGGGAAGGACGGCCTGTTAAGCGTGATCAAGGATATGGGGCTGAAAGAGCCCTATGTGGGTCAGGTTCCTATTATTTCGGGAGAGATTGCAGAGGATATCACCCAATATTATGCAGTCAGCGAACAGACACCTACCATTTGTGGACTGGGCGTTCTGGTAAATCCGGATCTGACAGTCAAGTCTGCCGGAGGCTATCTGGTGCAGTTGCTGCCTTTCGCGGATGAAAAATGTATCGACGTGCTGGAAGCGAATCTCAAGAAAATGCCGGCGGTATCTTCCATGTATGCTGACGGTATGACTCCTGCTGAAGTAGTCAAGAAACTGCTGGATGGATTAGAGCCAGATATTCTGGATGAATTTGAAACGGCCTACCGCTGTGACTGCAGCAAGGAACGGGTAGAACGGGCGTTGATCAGTATTGGCAGGGAAGAACTTCTCAAGATGAAACAGGAGCAGGAAGAAGTGGAAGTAAGCTGTCATTTCTGTAACCGCAAGTATCATTTTTCCAAAGATGACATTCAAAAACTGATTGATGAAAAATAATTTAAAAAAATTCAAAAAAAGTGTTGACAAATAAATGTAAATCTGATAGAATAATATTCGTCGCTGAGAGACACCCAGAAAGCGGCGGATAAAACGGGAGCATAGCTCAGCTGGGAGAGCATCTGCCTTACAAGCAGAGGGTCACAGGTTCGAGCCCTGTTGTTCCCACCATACTTTGATTTTCTGTGCCGGATGCTTTTAGTATCCGTCAGAAATCAAAAGAGAAGAGATGATCTGCGCCTCTGTAGCTCAGTCGGTAGAGCAGAGGACTGAAAATCCTCGTGTCGATGGTTCGATTCCGTCCGGAGGCACCAATTCTCTGAAAGATACATACTATATGGTAAATGCGGATTTAGCTCATCTGGTAGAGCGCCACCTTGCCAAGGTGGAGGTAGCGAGTTCGAGCCTCGTAATCCGCTCCAGACGGCGCCATAGCCAAGTGGTAAGGCAGAGGTCTGCAACACCTTCACCCCCAGTTCAAATCTGGGTGGCGCCTCCAATTCGTAAGGTCACTGGTAAAGAGTAGAATTTCTTCTTTGCCGGTGATTTTTTATCGCATCAATCAATACCGGTATCATTGGTGTTTATTGAAGCAGCCGAGATGCCGCAGGAAGTTTGAAAGGACTTCCTGCGGCATCTTTTCTCATTTTCCAAAGGGCGCAAACACTCTGAATTGGGATTAGCAACCTGAAAAGGGATATTTTTGGAAAAAGAAATAGATTTCACCTTGACATCTCTTGCTGTTATGTTACAATTTACCTATTAAAGCTCTGTTTTTCCCTCAGAGATAAGGGGACAAACACCGCAATCAAACACAGTAAGGACGGAGAACAGATGAAACCAATCAATACTACAAGCGGAAAACTGACCGGCATCCGTACCGAGTTCGGATATCGTTTTTTAGGTGTACCCTTTGCAAAGGCAAAGCGGTTTCAGAAACCGGAGGAGAGCAGCTGGGAGGGGGTGCTGGCATGTACCTCTTATGGGAAAAAGGCCTTTCAGGATAATGAACCTTTCGAAAACTGCGGGGAAGACTGCCTGCACTTAAATATTTATACGCCCGACCTCTATGGAGCCTATCCGGTAGTGATCGATATTCATGGAGGAGGCTTCCAAGGCGGAAGCAATTCCGGACCGGTGGCTCATCCCTGGCATTTTCTGGATGAACAGAGATGTGTTTATGTGCCGATTCAGTACCGTTTAGGAGCTTGGGGATATCTTTATCTGGGAGACCAGCTTGGAGAGGAATACGCCCATTCCGGAAACTGCGGTACCTTGGATCAGTTGGCGGCGATCCGTTGGGTAGTGAAAAATATCCGGCAGTTTGGCGGCGATCCGAACAAAATTACCTTAATGGGCAGTTCTGCCGGAGCGAAATCCATCGGTGCGCTGCTGGCAGTGCCAGAGGCAAAGGGAATGTTTCAGCAGATCATTTCTTCCAGCGGGGGGCCTCAGTGCATCAGAACAAAGAAAACGGCAGACTGTGTGACCCAAATGCTCTTAAAGGCTTTGGGATGCACTGCAAAGGATTTGCTCGCCCTTTCCGATGAGGAGCTTTTAAAAGGGCAGAGAATCATCACTGACAACATGGGCAATACCTGTATGTTCGGACCAGTAGCGGACAACGTAGTGATCGGGGAAAACTGGGTGGAATATCTCCAGTCGAAGGATGCCTGGAACGGGAGAGCCCTGATTGGGACAAACCGCCGAGAGTGCGGGAGCTTGTCTCAGGATCTTCCGGACTTTCTCGAAAAAACAGGCCGGATCATTTCCGATCTGTTTGGGACAAACGAGCGTTATGCACGGCGGGCCTATGAGGAACTTACAAGGGGGAAAGAGCTTTCCCAAGAAGAACAAAAGGAAGTATGGGTCAGGGTGATTTCGGACTTTATGTACCGGAGCTATTCCGACCGGTGGGCCATGCGCTTTGCAAAGCGCGGCATGGAGGTCTGGCAGTACAGCATGGAATGGCTGCCTGCTCACCATGATACCGACCGCCGTTTTGCCTGGCATGAACTGGCGGGAGATTTTGAGAGCAGTATCCCGCCGGAAAAATGGCGGAGAGCGGGGCAGCTTTCCGACGCAGTATATGAGGCGTTTCTCTCCTTTATCGCATTCGGCAATCCAAATTGCAGCAAACTTCCCTATTTGGAACCGCTGTCGGAAAATCGGCGTGTTAAATGGATGTTTAACGAGGTGGTACAGATAAAGGAATGGCAAGAAGGAGAACAGGATGCTTTGGAAGGCTTTCCGGAGTCTGTCTATGCTCAGGAAGGAGAAGAAAAATAATGAAAAGTCCCAACATACTTTTACTCCATGTGGAGGAGCAGCGGCTTGATAGCCTGAGAGCCTACGGGAACCAAGAGGCGATTACCCCCAACCTGGATCAGCTGGAGGGAGAAACGGTGGTCTATGACACCCATTTCTGCT
>CALWNT010000151.1 GCA_944382885.1 uncultured Clostridia bacterium
TAGGAGAACACTTGTTAGACCCGCATTAAGCCCCCGCGGCGACTGAGCGGCGCCTTTTTTCCAACCTTTGGGCGAGCAAAGGTTGGCCGGGGCGTGGGGGTCGGTACCCCCACAAACGGAGTTTAGACCCCATAGGGTTCTGTAAGATAAATTTTCTGTTTTCAATAAAAGCAAAAACCTGTCAGTCCATGCCTGTTCTCTCCTGTGATTCAATAAAAGATTTTAAATATTGCTGTGCAGCCCAAGACTGGCAGTCCATTTTCAGCTTCTCCGGCCATTGGGAAACCGAAATCCAAACCAAGCATTCCTCTTTCTCTGTCGGTTCCCCTTTCTTCTTTATCAATTCTCCGGAAAAATAATATTGGATGGGGTGAAAATTCCCCAGCGTTTCATGATTTAACCAAAATTCTTCTGCGGAACAAACGGGATGAAGTTCCCCCGCCTCAAATCCGGTTTCTTCCAGTATTTCCCGCCGGAGACATTCTTCCTTCGTTTCTCCCGGCTCCATTCCTCCGCCGATGAGAAAATAGCCGATTTGGGTTTCGATCACCGCCGCTTTGCCTTCCTGTACGCAGAGCAAATAAGCGCCCTCGCGGTCAAAATAGGAAATCCCCTCTGCTTTTTCTCCAAAGACCCGATGTTCCATAAACATTCATTTCCTTTCTGTTATCCCAATCTCGATTGGGACGATAAGGTCCGAAATTTCTTTGCCCCACTTTCTATCATTGCAATTATAGCATAGTTTGCCATGCTTGGACAGAAAAGAAATACAAAACGCTCCGAGCATCCAACTTTATTGGATACTCGGAGCGTTTTGTATTTGTTATGGACTACAGTTTCCGCACCAACTGAGCAAAAGCGTCCTGCGTCAACTCCCAATATTCATTGTCGCAGAAAAGGTAACAAGGTTCCAGATTCTCCCCGCATTGCAGGATGATATGATGCACCCCCTCCCGGCGGTCAAACTTCACACCGGCTAAATCTGCAACTTCTGTGGCTCGATCAAAATCTGTAATATCAAGCTCGTAGAAGCGTCCTTCCGGATACTGATTGAGGACAAAACCCACGCTCTCCAAATCTTCCGGACTCAGCTTCTGTGTATGAGCAAAGGCATCCAACAGCCTGGAAAGCTGTTCTATCAGCACCGGGTCGGTCACCCTTTGGGATTTCATACCGTTATATTCAAAATAAAAGGGATCGACAACTTCTCCCTTCATGGTATAGACCTGCCCCACAAAGTCATCCTCATTGGCGCAAACCTTAAAATAAGACGAACCTCTTTGGATATAGCACCCTTCCGGAAAAGAAAGGGGATCTTCCTCCTGGTTTTCCAAGGCGGGAGCAAGCTCACAGATTTTGTAAAAGCACTCCTCTTCACCGGAATCAAAAAGGTCTTTCACCATTCCGTTTTCCAACTCATATTCCGCCATCTGATCCGGGGTAAACCCTTCCGGATAGTCCTTTTCCTCCAATTCCAATTCTACCGTTTGGGTACGGATAAAAGAAACCTTGATCCCCATGCTGATTTTTCCTCATTTCTTTTGATTTCATTTCATTATTTCAGTTCTTTCAGACCATGCTGCACCTTTGCGGCTGTCAGAGTATTTTTCATCAGAGTCGCAATGGTCATCGGTCCCACTCCGCCGGGCACAGGCGTGATAAAACCCGCCTTTTCCTTGGCGGATTCAAAATCCACATCGCCGCAAAGCTTTCCATTGGGAAGGCGGTTCATCCCCACGTCGATTACCACGGCGCCTTCTTTGATCATATCTCCGGTAATCATTTTCGCTTTGCCCACCGCGGCAATCAAAATATCCGCTTGACGGCAGATTTCCGCCAAATTCCTGGTTTTGGAATGACAGATCGTCACAGTTCCATTGGCATGAAGCAGCAGCATCGCCATAGGTTTTCCCACAATATTGCTTCTGCCAACTACTACGCAGCTTTTTCCTTCTACAGATACGCCGGTAGAGCGGATCAGCTCCATACAGCCAGCGGGAGTGCAGGGAAGAAAATCATAATCCCCTACCATAATTTTCCCCACATTGACCGGGTGGAACGCATCCACATCTTTCGCTGGGGAAATCGCATGAAGAATTTTGGTTTCATCAATCTGCTTAGGCAGGGGCAGCTGCACCAAAATGCCGTTGACAGA
The DNA here is from genome assembly GCA_944382885.1 of uncultured Clostridia bacterium. Lineage (GTDB taxonomy): Bacteria > Bacillota > Clostridia > Oscillospirales > Ruminococcaceae > Massiliimalia. The sequence goes on from CALWNT010000151.1 coordinate 2,156, forward strand.
ATTGTCACGATTCAGTTCTTCCACCAGCTTTAAGAGTTCTTCTTCGCTGGTCTCCCCGCTCAGGGCGTATTCCCTAGATTCCATGCCGGTATAGGCGCAGGCTTTCTTTTTGTTATTCACGTAGACTCTTGAAGCTGGGTCATCCCCTACAATAACAACCGCCAAACAGGGACAAATTCCCTGCTGATTCAGTTGTTCTACCTCTTTTCTCACTTCGTCCTTTACACTTGCGGAAATCTGTTTTCCGTCAATGATTACTGCCATGCTTCATTACTCCCTTCCAAATTTCCCATTTTCTAATCATTTATTTTTTGCACCGATCAGCGCCGTTCCTTTTTGCGGAAAACCGACCGGTAAAAATGCGGTCGTCCTGTACCCTTTCACTTAGGAATCAAAATGTACGCTTACCCCGTTGACTTCGACTCCTTCGTCCGCACGGATCACAATATAATTAACCCCATCGATCACTCTGGTCTGTACCAGATCCCGACGGTCAGGATTCACCTGTATAGATACATCCGGGGTCTGAAGGACAAATTTCTTTTCGTCAATAATATTTTTGGGACTGACCGGCGTATCTTTCCCAAAGGTTTCCTCATACTTTTGGTCAAAGGCCTCCAAACGTTCCTCTGATACGCCGCAGGAAGATAAGATCTCCTTGACCTCTTTTCCGGACACAGTAAGCGTTTCTTCCCGCTTGGTTTCCTTATGCTCTAAAATCATACCGCACAGTTCATCGTGGACCGCTTCCACTACATCGAAGCTGCACGCCTCTCCAAGGGCGTCCTCCAAAATAGCGCCGAAAGTTTCCTTCTGCTCTTTAGCGGGCATTGGCGGCGGCCGGTGAAAGATCGCGTCTACAAATTCTCCATGACTGTCCTCCACACTGCGGGTATAGTAAAGGGCGTTATAGATATTGCTGCTCCGGTCGTCAAAGGCGGGAAACAGAAATCCCAATTCCGGAGCGGCTACCAGCCAATCGATTTTGCAGTTGTGAAACGCCTGCTCGGACATATAGTAACTCAAGGCTGGCTTGGTCATTTTGACCGGACAGATACTGCACAAGATATAAGAATAAACCTCTGTGGAGGCATCCTCCTGCTTTTCCCCATCTTTTGCGCGATAGGGCACATCGTAAGTATCGTGCACCAACAGAATCAGATAATTCCCCTCCAGATGCACCGATTGAATTACCTTCTGATAAAAGGCGCCCACCGATTCTTCCTCTTTCAGGGCCGAGTCCCGCAAAGCCATCAACAGCTTATGCTCCTCTCCATCGGTAACCTGCTTGGTATCAAATTCCAGATCGATCAGATTTTTGCCCAAGGTTCCAGACAGCGTGCGCTTTAAAATCGTCAGAATGTTTTCGCACTCCTCCTGGGGTGTGGTCAAAAGGGATTGATTGAATTCCGACACGATTTCCCCTTTTTCATTGACTAAACATCCGCGCAGAGAGGAGATATTGTTTTTATCAGGGCGAAATCTCCGTCGAATCTCCGCAACTTCTTTTTCATTCATACTGTATTGTAAATTCCTTTCCATCGAATAAAGATAGAGCCATCGAGTCGGAATCCGTTTTCAATCACAGAAACCGTTGCCTCGTCATGGACGGAGCCACTCTTTGGTACGCCTATAATCATACTATTTTCCACGGCGTTTTTCAATCTTTTCTTATATTTATCAAAAAAGAAAAGATCCTATTCTGTTTTGAACGGCAAAAAAGAATACAGCAGCAGGTCTTTTCCGCCGCTGTATTCTTTTCTGGTTCAGGAGAAAAAACTTTTGATGTTTTAACCCATGTTTTCACTCGAAGAAGACTCTCCGTAATAGTCATCCGGATGAATATCCTCGTAGATAAACTTATGAATCATGTCGGAAGCTAAATCCAAGTCATAAACGTAATACCAGGTGCCGTTAATGATCTGTCCCTCTGCCTCGCTGTATTCATGTGGGAAACCTACCATTTCCATAGTAATTCCTGATTTTAACATAATCGAAGCCATCTTGATGCAATCAGTATAATTAAGAGAGGTTTTTACCATCGGAAGCAAGGTCTTGATAAATCCGGGATATTCTGTCACGCTCAAATTTTTTGCTTCTTCAAAGAGCGCCTCTAACACCATACGCTGTCTGCTGGTACGAGCATCGTCCCCGCCTACATTATGACGGATTCTGGAAAAACAGAGCGCCTGTTTTCCGGTCAGTTTTACCTTTCCCGCGGACTGAATATGAGGCGTCCCCGGTTCGTCGCGGTCAATCAACTCATTGGTATAATACAGCTCGTCCTCTGTCACCTCAACGGTAACGCCTCCCACTTCATCGATTACTTCCGCCATCTGATCGAAATTCACGGTGACATAGTCCCTGATATTCAAATCAAAATTTTCGTTCAGCGTCTTGATGGCAAGCTCAGCGCCACCGTAAGAATAAGCATGGTTCAATTTGGTCTCTCCATGTCCGTCTATCGACACGTAGGTATCTCTTGCAATAGAGGTCAGTTTGATTTTGCTGTGATCCCAGTCCAGAGAAAGAATAATCGTAGTATCGGAACGTCCAGCATCGCTGTCTCCTCTGGCGTCTACCCCAAATAGGGCGATGTTGGTAACGCCTTTTTGGTTTAAAGCGGCCGCAATCTCCTCATCGATTCCCAATTCAGAATTGGTTTTATCCTTAAATTCTTCGTCTGTCTGAAGGCCGCCGAAGTAATACTGAAATAAGACAAAAAGTCCAATTCCTATAATTAACAACACAGACAATACGGAAATCAATATTTTTCTACCCCGATGAGGCTTTTTTTTCTTCTTGTTTTTTTTCGGCATTTGATTTGATTCATGGTAAAGGGGCGTTTCAAAACCCGGCGTGGGCGTCCCTTGCCGCACTACTCTCCTTGTCGTATTAGAATTTGATTTCGAATGGGGGTTATTTGCCATTTCTATGCACATCCTATTCTTCCCTGTTAAGATATTCTATTTTATCGTACGATACTTTTCTGCGCCATTCATTCAAAGGGTTTTGATGGATCTCCATCAAAATCTTGCCCATGCCTTTAAGCTGGCAAGAAAAGCCCCTGATAGCAACAGATTACGCAAGCTTTCTGCTGCAAGTATCCTATTCTGTCCCCAGACCCGGAACGTTTTGTGGTTTTGGCTTTGCCAAAATGTCGTCCCTGTGGCGGGAGGGCAAACAAAACTTCCCGTCACAACGGCTTACACCGTTTGCCGTTGTGATTTATTATACCATGCCAGTAAGGGCGCAAGCCCGCCTCGGCAACAGCCGAAGGAAAGCCATAGGTTTTTCCGCCATCTGGGATGTTTTCGGCTTTTGCCCAAAGGGCAAAATGCCGGCCAGCCTTTACGGCCGGCAAGAAAACTCCCTGATCGCGACGGTTTACAACGTTTACCGCCGCGATTTTGTTCTCGTCATGGTCGAAATCTTTGATTTCGGGTACCATAGAGGTTATTATACCATTTCCTCCAATAGAATACAATTGAAAACTCTGTTAGACTTTCTTCCCTAAAATCGGTAAAAACTTAGAATTTCAGAGAAATCTCCTAACCATTAAAACTTTTTTCTTTTTTACGACATCGCACTTCGATGCTCTAAAATCCATTTCGCACGATCCAAAGGGTTGGTTCCATTCCTTTGATTTACTTTACCAAGTTCCAGCGGACATTCCTGATAGCCATAGAACTTAGTAGACAAAAATCCGGTTCCGGAGGTCAGCACCGCCAGATCCACGCTGTAATGCAAAGAGGTGGCAACAGGCACCTTTGCCTGGATGGTGAACTGCCCTATTTGTATTACCAGAGCATAAAATTCCATCCGCATGACCATCAGGACTCCGCTCACCCTTACCAAATAATCTTCTCCCCCGGCAACCTTCTTATCAAC
>CALWNT010000152.1 GCA_944382885.1 uncultured Clostridia bacterium
AAGAATATGCCGACGCTTGCAGGAATTTGGTCAGCGTTGAGAAAAAATCTTCTGACGAAGAACAAGGTATCAGCACCGTAGAAATTGATACGCTGGCGCTTAACCAAATTGAAAATCAAATTATCAAAAGTTTGGCAGAACAGTTGGAAACAGTGCAGTCAGCTCCACTGGAAATTCCCTTAGGCGTATTTACCGGCAGCCCTCTGTTCAGCGGATTTGGTCCACGGCTGCATTTTGAGCTCTATCCCGCCGGATATCTCCATACCAAGCTTCTGAGCGATTTTGACTCTGCCGGGATCAATCAGACCCGTCATCGGATTCTATTGGAAGTATCGGTAGACATCTACTGCACTGTGCCCTTTTACCAGGAGCACGCCAGTGTTTCTACTGATTTTGTTCTGGCAGAAACCGTAATTGTGGGAGAAATCCCTCAATATTACACTAAGGTTATTTCCGAGGACGAAAAAGAACTGTCCAGCATCAATGATTATGGAAACGGCACGGCTCTGGGAATTGACTAAAAAATTGAAACGCTAAGATCTATAACATTTCGATTGATTGAGAACAACTATGCGCCGCATCCGTCAGAAAATGCGGCTTTCTATCACTCTTTTCTATGAATAAAGTAAAGCCGGATGGGAAATCCCCATCCGGCTTTACTTATTTACAAAAATGTTCAATATAATTATCAATGGCCGACGCGATAATCTTGACCGCTTCCTCAGGCCCTGCCACTTCATTGACCGCCGTTTCCTTCCCTTCCAGCGCCTTATACACCGAAAAGAAATGAGACATCTCGTCAAAAATATGAGAAGGCAGTTCGCTGATATTGGTGTATTGATTATAAGTGGGATCATTAAAGGGAATTGCAATGATTTTTTCATCATATCTCCCATTGTCGATCATAGAGATCACCCCAATCGGGTAACAACGCACCAGCGTCAACGGCTCGATCGGCTCAGAGCAGAGCAGCAGAACATCCAGCGGATCCAAATCATCCCCATAAGTACGGGGAATGAATCCGTAGTTAGCCGGATAGTGCGTAGAGGTATAGAGGATCCGATCCAGCATCATCAGACCGGTTTCCTTGTCCAATTCATATTTCTTCTTGCTGCCCTTTGAAATTTCAATGACCGCAATAAAATCAGAAGGAGTAATCCGTTTTGGACTGATATCATGCCAAATATTATTCATTCTCATTCAATTCCTTTCAGAAGAATCTGCCAATCATTCTATGCTACCGGAAAAATCTCATCCATCAGAGCCTTGGCATCCTCTATGGTAAACTCACCCGGTGAAGTGGAAAACTTATCCGAAGAAGACCAAAGGCGATATAATTCTTCTCTTTGCTCCTCACTCAACGGAAATGGCGTGAAATCCGTCAGATTCTCCACCACATCGCACAGCTCGCTCAAACGAATATCCAACTCAAACAAAAGCTGGTCCGCCTTTTTCCCCTCGGTTTCACAGCCTAATTTTAAGAACGAGGGCAGGAAAACCGCGCAGGCCGTTCCATGAGGAACCTCATATTCCTCTGAAAGGAAATAACCCATCGCGTGACAATAACAGGTACCGGTTCTCGCAATGGCAAGTCCGCCGTAAATAGAAGCAGCATACAGCTTTTCCCGCTGTTTCGGCGTAAATTGACCGTCTTTCGGCAGATCGAGAAAAACATCCAGCAAAAGCTTTGCCCCTTCCCGCGCAAAAAGCTCTGAAAGGGTATCCGCCTTTGTGGAAAAATAGCTCTCAATACAGTGGCAAAACGCGTCCAGCGCGGTAGAGATGGTAAAGCGTTCCGGCAAGGATTGAGTATAGCGGTAATCTCCAAAACAAGCATCTGCAAACAGCGGCTTTACGGTCTGTTTTCTACCCGGTTTTCCGTCAGTCGTGTCTACGGTCAGCACGGAATATTGGGTGACCTCGCTTCCGGTTCCGGCAGTGGTGCCGACTAAGACGCAGGGAAGAGGCCGATTCGGATAGGGCGGCTGATAAATCTCCATTCTGTCGGCAAAATCATTGGCGGCAAATACCGCAGCAGATTTTACCGCATCCAAGGGAGAGCCGCCTCCGATCCCGATAAGAAAATCAGCGCCGATTTCCTTAGCTTTTTCCCCCGCCCTGAAGTAGGTGGACAACAAGGGATTCTGTTCCACCTCGTCAAAAATTTCATAGGAAATATGCCCAGCGCCTAAGGCGCGTATTACATCGTCAAGAGCGCCGGAACGTTTTGCGCTGCTTTTGCCCGTCACAATCAAGCACTTTTTGCCTAAGGAAGAAAAATAGTCTTTATTTTCTTCGACGCATCCTTTCCCGTAAAATATTTTGGTTGGCATCCAGTAGGATAAGTTCAGCATTACAAACACCCCTCTGTTTCCTGCTTCTCTTCTATAACAAAGCGATACGAAAAAATGGTGAATATCCGCAGGTAACACCTGCGGATATTCTGTCTCAAACTGTTTGATTTCATACGGCAAATGCCTTTTGTTTCTGCAACAGGAACCTAGCTTTCTCTAGGCTCCGTCACTTCTTCATGAACCTAGAACGTTCCGTTCTGACAGCAT
>CALWNT010000153.1 GCA_944382885.1 uncultured Clostridia bacterium
TAGGAGGAATCAAGGAGATTCCGGGAATCCGCAAATACGTTTCGGTAGACGGCGGAATGACCGACAATATTCGTTTCGCACTTTATGGTTCGGAATATGACTTCGTGGTGGCGAATAAGGCGGATGAGCCCAAAGACGACGTTGTTACCATCGCCGGCAGATGCTGTGAAAGCGGAGACCTGTTGGGAAAAGACGTTTCTTTGCAGAAGACTCAGTTGGGAGATATTCTTGCTTCCTGCGCCACCGGCGCTTACAACTATTCTATGGCTTCTCATTATAATCGGGTGAGAAAACCGGCGGTAGTGATGGTGTCCGGTGGGGAAAGCAGGATCGTGGTCAAACGGGAAAGCCTGGATGATATTATCAGAAATGACGTTTAAATAAAAAGAGGAGCGAAGATATTCTTCGCTCCTCTTTTACTGACAGGAGGCGATTCCATAATAGGACGGAAGAAATTTTGGCAACAAGAAGCGAGGTTTATTCTACCTAGATTTTGCAAATAACATGGAAAGAATTTGTAAAAAGAAGAAAAGAACCAGGAAAAGTAAAAAAAATGAAAAAAACTGTTGACAAACCTATGCCCGTCTGTTAAAATAATATTCGTCGCTGAGAGACAAGCACTGAATCTCAGGACGCAAATGGTGAAAGGGAGCATAGCTCAGCTGGGAGAGCATCTGCCTTACAAGCAGAGGGTCACAGGTTCGAGCCCTGTTGTTCCCACCAAAATGGCCCGCTGGCTCAGTTGGTTAGAGCGCTAGCCTGTCACGCTAGAGGTCGTCGGTTCGAGCCCGATGCGGGTCGCCATTTGCCTCTGTAGCTCAGTCGGTAGAGCAGAGGACTGAAAATCCTCGTGTCGATGGTTCGATTCCGTCCGGAGGCACCATATGTACCTATCCAATAGGGTAGGTATAGACGCGGATTTAGCTCATCTGGTAGAGCGCCACCTTGCCAAGGTGGAGGTAGCGAGTTCGAGCCTCGTAATCCGCTCCATAAAAAGCAGTTGATGATTCAACTGCTTTTTCTTTTTGCTTTGCTCTGACGGTTTTGGAGAGTGCGGGGCATTTAAAAAATATTCATAAAAATCTAAAAGTTTTCTTTCAAATATTACGAAGTTTTATCATAGTATTTGAGTATTCTATAAATGGAGTTAAGAGAGAGCCAAAAGAGAATCTGATCGGTTGTCGTACCGTTTGACTGATCAATTGTCATAGCGGCTTGCTTGAAACTTCAAAAACTTTCTTCATAATTGATCCTTTTGTAATAAGAACCGACGTCCTTTTGTCCTCAGGACGTCGGTTCTTATTTTTTGTAAGCATAAAATTCCAGAGAATCCCTTGATTCCCCCCTTAAAGTGTAGTAGACTGGAAACAGAATCAGACGGAAAGGGATTGAGGCCGTGAAGTTATATATTACCGGGCCTGTAGGGAGCGGGAAATCTACCTTAGCGAGAAAGCTTTCTCAGGAAATGAATATTCCTTTTACCTCTCTGGACGGTGTGGTGTATGTCCCGGACGCAACAGATTCCTGGGGAAACCGAAAAAGAGAAGAATCTCAACGGGATGAGCTGTTTGAGAAGGCGTTGCTTTCTTCCGATTGGGTGATGGAAGACGCGGGAAGAAAGTGTTTTCAGGCCGCCATGGAACAGGCGGATTGGATTCTTTTGCTGGATTTTCCGCCGCGAACGAGAAAATGGCGTATTGTAAAGCGGTATCTCAAGCAGAAGCTAGGGGTAGAGAAATGCCTTTATCGGCCTCAGTTTCAGATACTCAGAAGTATGTTTCGATGGAGCAGGAACTACGATATTGGAAAAGATGATTTAAAGAAAAGATTGGAAACGTATGGAGAAAAAGTTCTGACTGCAAAATCAGATGGGGATGTGTTAAAATACAGTCAGAACTTCATTGATTATCATACGACAGAGAAAAAGGCAAGGACAGCAGGCGTTTCAATAAAGACTTTAAAATAAAAGAGAAAAGGACGGCAGAAAAATGGCGAATTATTTAATTGTGATGTCGGTAGACGCAATGGTGTTTGAGGATCTGGAATATTGCGCGGCTTTACCGCATTTTCAGAAACTGTTGGCGGAGGGTTCCCGGATCAACCGGGTACGGTCTATTTATCCGACTTTGACCCATCCCATCCATGTGACGGTGATGACCGGCTGTTATCCGGACAAGACAGGAATCTATAATAATGAAAAGTTTGAAATCGGGAATCTGGAACCGGAATGGTATAACAGTCTTTCGGATGTAAAGGTAGAGACCATTTTTGAGGCGGCGAAAAAAGCGGGCCTTTCTACAGCGGCGAGCCGCTGGCCGGTGACTGCCAACGGAAATGAGTATATTGATTATCTGGTGCCGGAGATTATGGATGCGGACTTAGAAAACGGCCTGGAAGAAGCCTATCAAAAATTGGGCAGCGGGCCGATCATGGAAGAAATCATTCGTCCAAACCTTCATTTGCTGGATGGCAACAAACGTCCAGGCTATGATGAATTTGAGATTGCCTGTGCGGCAGATATCATCAAAAAGCATCGGCCTAATCTCATGTTTACCCATCCAGGAATGGTGGATTCGGCCCGTCACAGCACCGGTCTGTTTACGCCTAAGGTGAAAGAGGCACTTGATTTGGTGGATCGCTGGCTTGGAATGCTGATAGATGCGGCAAAGGAGGCCGGCATTTATGAGGATACCTCCTTTGTGGTACTCTCTGACCATGGGCATCTGGAAATTAAGCGGGTGATCTGTCCCAATGTGGTGTTTGCCGATCGTGGACTCATCAAGACAGATGAAAAGGGAAAGATCCTTTCCTGGGATGCTTACATCAAATCCGCCGCTTTGTCCGGGCAGGTATTTTTGAGAGATCCTGAGGATAAGGCACTGAAAGAGCGAGTCTACACTCTGCTTCAGGAAATGTGTCAAGAGGGAATTTACGGGATCAGCCGGGTGTTTACCAAAGAGGAGGCGGAGAAAGCATACCATCTTTCGGGGCCGTTCTCCTTTGTGGTGGAATCCGACGGTTTCTCCTCCTTGGGAGATGAGTGGACAAGGCCGATGGTGCGTCCCTTTGACCTGACAGATTATAAATACGGGCATTCCACCCATGGACATCTGCCGGAAAAAGGGCCTCAGCCGCCGTTTTTATGTATGGGGAAAGGATTTCGGTCCGGCGTAGTACTGGAAGAGGGAGAGATCGTGGATGAGGGTCCTACTTTCGCAAAGATACTGGGGTTATCTTTACCAGAGGCAGACGGACAAGCAATAGAAGAACTTCTCAAATAGAGTTTTTCAATCATTTGCAGGAGCATCGGTCTCAAGGCGAAAAAGCGGATGGGAGGACAAAGGATGAAGATTTTAGTGATCGGCGGCACAAGATTGATGGGGCGGCATTTGGTTTCCGAGCTTTTAAAGAAAGGACATCAGGTGACCATCGCCACACGTGGATTATCCAAAGATCCTTTTGGAGACAGCGTTCATCGGATTATCTTTGATCGGACGAAGGAAGAAAGTATTCGCAGCCAGTTTTCCGGGCTTTGCTTTGACGTGGTGTTTGACAGTTTGGCCTATTGCTCGGAGGATATCCGGATCTTGCTTGACCGTCTTTCCTGCAAGCGTTATATTATGATTTCCACCACTGCCGTATATAACAAGCATATGGACACCAAAGAATCGGAGTTTGATCCCCTTTCCGGAGAAGTGAAATGGTGCGGGCGGGGAGATTTCCCGTATGACGAAATCAAGCGGCAGGCGGAAAGGGCGCTGTTTCAGAACTATCCCCATCTTTCCAGTGTGGCGGTCAGGTTTCCCTTTGTACTGGGAGAGGACGATTATACCAACCGGCTGCGCTTTTATGTAGAGCATATGATAAGCGGACAGCCGATGAATATCGACAACTATGCAAAACAGATGGCCTTTGTCCGCTCGGATGAGGCGGGGAAGTTTTTGGCCTTTTTCGCTGAAAATGAGTTTGCCGGTCAGATCAATGGGGCAAGCGACGGAACGATCTCAATCAAAGAGATTGCCGAATACGCGGAACGGAAAACAGGAAAAAAGCCGTTGTTGAGCGGAAATGGCGATAAAGCGCCTTATAACGGAGAGACAGAATACAGTATCAACACGCAAAGGGCGAGGGAATTGGGTTTTCAGTTTACGCCTTTACGGGACTGGATTTTTGATTTATTAGATGGTTATATTACTCAGCTGACAGAAACAGAATCATAGTTGTGATTTTGTCATCAGCATATTCCACCTATTAGGATGTCGGGAGTATATCGGAAAGAGAGATCAGCCCTTTGGAAAACCGGAACTCTTAGAAAGGAGAAAAACAGACGTTGGAAACACAGCCGCGTCTGTTTTCTTTTGGAAAGGAAAAAAGCACTTGACAGGATGAAATTTCTATTATATAATGATATACTGTATCAAAATGGATATTTATACCTTTTCAGGGTAAAAATATTTGATTTTGGGTTGAAAAAATATCGTACATTTTTTCCTGTTTTGTGTATTTTCACAAGACTAACAATATGAATGGAGTGATTAAGCCTATGGTAAATGTCAAGCCTGTTCAAGTTGGAACAACGACCCGTATGAGCTTTGCGAAAATCGATGAAGTGCTGGAAATGCCAAACCTCATTGAAATTCAGATCAACTCATATAACTGGTTCCTGACAGATGGCTTAAAAGAGGTATTTCGTGATATTTCTGCGATTACGGATTATACCGGAAACCTGGTGTTGGATTTTACAGATTACCGTTTGGAAAATAAACCGAAGTATTCTGTAGAAGAATGTAAAGAGCGTGACGTTACCTATGCTGCGCCTCTGCGTGTTACCGCCAGACTGCTCAACAAAGAGACCGGAGAAATCAAAGAGCAGGAAATTTTTATGGGCGATTTCCCTCTGATGACAGACAGCGGCACATTCGTAATCAACGGGGCGGAACGTGTCATTGTATCCCAGTTGGTTCGTTCTCCCGGCGTTTACTACAGCGACAGCTTTGACAAAACCGGGAAAAAGCTTTTTGCCTCTACAGTCATTCCAAACCGCGGTGCGTGGCTGGAATATGAAACCGATTCCAACGACTTTTTCTATGTCAGAATCGATAAAAACAGAAAGATTCCCGTAACGACCTTTTTGCGTGCTTTATTGAAGATCAGAGACGACGTTTCTGCGGAAGACATCTCTTCTGATTTTACTTTAGGCCTCACTCAGATGCAGGGATCAGATTCTGAGATTTTTGATCTTTTTGGAGAAGATGAGCGTCTGTCCACCACCATTTTAAATAAGGATGGTACGAAAAACGGGGAAGAAGCACTGCTGGAAGTTTACAGAAAGCTTCGTCCGGGTGAACCGCCGACCATCGAAAGTGCAGTAAAGCATCTGGCACCGCTGCTGTTTGACGAGCGCCGTTATGATCTGTCTAAGGTAGGCAGATATAAATATAATAAAAAGCTTGCGATCGGCAGCCGTCTGGTCGGACAAACTTTGGCTGCTAACATTATCAATGAATTGACCGGTGAAGTAATCGCTGTGGAAGGTCAGAAGGTAAACCGTGCCCTGGCGAATGAAATTGAAAACGCCGGTGTGGATTCCGCTTTCGTTTATGTGGAAGAGGGCGAAAAGGTCGTCAAGATTATTTCCAACGGCATGGTGGACATTAAGAACTTTGTGGATATTGACACAGAAGAATGTCATATCTACGAAAAAGTCCGCTTTAAAATCTTAAAGGAAATCCTGGATCAGGCTTCTTCTAAGGAAGAATTGACACAGATGGTCAAAGATCGGGTCAATGAGCTGATTCCGAAACATATCATTAAGGACGATATTTTTGCGTCCGTAAACTATATCAACAACCTCGCTTATGATATTGGCACGGTGGACGACATCGACCATCTGGGCAACAGAAGAATCCGTTCTGTGGGAGAACTGCTGCAGAACCAGTTCAGAATCGGTTTCTCCAGAATGGAGCGTGTCATCCGGGAAAGAATGACCCTTCAGGCGCAGGAAATGGACAGTGTGACTCCTCAGGCGTTAATCAATATCCGTCCGGTGGTAGCAGCGATCAAGGAATTCTTCGGTTCTTCTCCGCTGTCCCAGTTCATGGATCAGAACAATCCGCTGGCGGAATTGACCCATAAGAGACGTCTTTCTGCATTGGGTCCAGGCGGTTTGTCCAGAGACCGTGCAGGGTTCGAAGTCCGTGACGTACACTATAGCCACTACGGCAGAATGTGTCCTATCGAGACACCAGAAGGTCCGAACATCGGTTTGATCTCCTATCTCGCCAGCTTCGCCCGTATCAATGAATACGGCTTTATCGAAGCGCCTTATCGGAGAGTGGACAAAGAGACCGGTAAGGTACTGGACGAAGTGGTTTATATGACCGCCGACGTAGAGGATGAGTACATTGTTGCTCAGGCAAACGAACCGCTGACAGAGGAAAACACCTTTGCAAGAAGAAGAGTCAATGCTCGTTACAGAGACCAGATTCTGGAAACAGAACGGGAAAATGTTGACTTTATGGATGTTTCTCCGAAAATGGTAGTTTCCATTGCGACCGCAATGATCCCATTCTTGGAAAACGACGATACCAACCGTGCATTGATGGGTGCGAACATGCAGCGTCAGGCAGTTCCGCTTCTGAAAACAGAGGCGCCTATCGTTGGTACCGGTATGGAATATAAGGCTGCAGTGGATTCCGGAGCGGTTGTGCTTTCTAAACATAACGGTGTGGTAGAGCATGTCTGCGCAGATGAAATCATCATCCGGGATGACGAAGGCGAAACCCATTCTTATAAAGTAATCAAGTTCCTGCGTTCCAACGCCGGAACCTGTACCAACCAGCGTCCGATTGTCAATAAGGGCGACCGAGTACATGTAGGCCAGGTATTGGCTGACGGTCCTGCTACCTGCAACGGTGAAATCTCCCTGGGTAAAAACGCCCTGATCGGCTTTATGACCTGGGAAGGTTATAACTATGAGGACGCGGTTCTGATTAACGAAAAAATCGTGAGAGACGATGTTTATACCTCCATCCACATTGAAGAATATGAAGTAGAGTCCAGAGATACCAAATTAGGGCCGGAAGAAATCACCAGGGATATTCCCAACGTCGGTGAAGACGCTCTGAAAGACCTGGATGAAAACGGTATTATCCGCATCGGTGCAGAGGTGCGCTCTGGTGATATTCTGGTCGGTAAGGTAACGCCGAAAGGTGAGACCGAGCTGACTGCGGAAGAAAGACTGCTGCGGGCTATCTTCGGTGAAAAAGCAAGAGAAGTAAGAGATACCTCTTTGAGAGTACCTCACGGTGAATACGGTATTATTGTAGACGTCAAGGTTTATACCAGAGAAAATTCCGACGAGCTGAGCGCAGGCGTGAATATGGTTGTCCGCTGCTATATCGCTCAGAAGAGAAAGATCTCTGTCGGGGACAAAATGGCAGGTCGTCACGGAAACAAGGGTGTTGTTTCCCGTATCCTGCCTCAGGAAGACATGCCGTTCCTGCCGGATGGAACGCCGCTGGATATCGTGCTGAATCCGTTGGGCGTACCTTCCCGTATGAATATCGGACAGGTGCTTGAGGTTCATTTGGGTTACGCGGCCAAGGCGCTGGGCTGGAAGATTATGACCCCGGTATTTGACGGCGCCGAGGAAGAGGATATCAGAGCCTGCTTGAGAGAAGCGGGACTGCGGGAAGACGGTAAGACCATCCTCTATGATGGACGTACCGGCGAGCAGTTTGATAACCCGGTTACCGTGGGAATCATGTACTACCTGAAACTCCATCACCTGGTTGACGATAAAATTCACGCCCGTTCTACCGGTCCGTATTCTCTGGTTACTCAGCAGCCTCTGGGCGGTAAAGCTCAGTTCGGCGGACAGAGATTCGGTGAAATGGAAGTTTGGGCGCTGGAAGCTTATGGTGCGGCTTACACATTGCAGGAAATATTAACCGTAAAATCTGACGACGTGGTAGGACGTGTCAAGACTTATGAAGCTATCGTAAAAGGACAGAATGTTCCGACTCCGGGTATTCCGGAATCCTTCAAGGTTCTGATTAAAGAGCTCCAGTCCTTGAGCTTGGATGTAAAAGTGTTGGATAAGAACAATGAAGAGATCGACCTCAAACAGTCCTTTGACGATGATGACGATATGGTATTGCAGCCTGTGTTAGACGAGGACTATGTGGAAACACAGGAGATTGAGGACGAATATACCGTAGAAGAACCGGAAGTGGAAGACGACGACTTTGGAGACGACATCTTTGAAAACCTGATGAAGGAAGGAAAAGGAGAACTTCCGGAAGACGATTTGTTTTAAGCCTTCAACCTGATATTCTGTCCGCCGCTTTGCGGCAGCGGCGGCGGACGGGATTGATTTTAGAATGGCTTGGTTTTCTGCCGTGAAATGGAGGTTAATATGGAATTTAATGTGTTTGAATCAATTAAAATAGGCCTCGCTTCTCCGGAACAGATTTTGGAGTGGTCTTATGGTGAGGTTGAAAAGCCAGAGACAATTAACTATCGTACCTTAAAACCGGAACGCGGCGGTTTGTTCTGCGAGTGTATTTTCGGTCCTACCAAAGACTGGGAATGCCATTGCGGTAAGTACAAACGTCTTCGTTATAAAGGTAAGATTTGTGATAAATGCGGCGTTGAAGTGACTAGGGCAAAAGTGCGCCGGGAAAGAATGGGCCATATTAAATTGGCGGCTCCGGTTTCTCATATCTGGTACTTTAAAGGGATTCCTTCCAGAATGGGTCTGATCTTAGACATTTCCCCCAGAAGATTGGAAGAAGTACTGTATTTTGCGAAATACATCGTCACCGATCCAATGGAAACCATTTTGGAAAAGGGCCAGCTGCTGACAGAAAAAGAATACGCCGATATGCGGGAAAAATACGGCGATGGATTTAAAGCTGGCATGGGCGCAGAAGCGATTAAAGAACTGCTTCAGGAAATGGATTTGGATGCGCTGTCCGCTGAGATCAAAGAAGCTTTGGAAACCGCTACCGGTCAGAAGCGTGTCCGCTTGCTGAAGAGACTGGAAGTAGTAGAGGCTTTTAGAAGTTCCGGAAACCGTCCGGAATGGATGATTCTGGATGTAGTACCGGTCATTCCGCCGGATCTCCGCCCGATGGTTCAGCTGGACGGGGGACGTTTTGCGACTTCCGACTTAAACGATTTATATAGAAGAGTTATCAACAGAAATAACCGTTTAAAGAGACTGCTGCAGCTTTCCGCGCCGGATATCATTATCCGCAACGAAAAGCGTATGCTGCAGGAAGCGGTGGACGCGCTGATCGACAACGGCCGCCGGGGACGTCCGGTGACCGGGCCGAACAACCGTCCGCTGAAATCCCTCTCCGATATGCTGAAGGGAAAACAGGGACGTTTCCGTCAGAACCTTTTGGGAAAACGTGTTGACTATTCCGGACGTTCTGTAATCGTAGTAGGACCGGAACTGAAAATGTATCAGTGTGGCTTGCCGAAGGAAATGGCTCTGGAATTGTTTAAGCCCTTTGTTATGAAGCGTCTGGTGGAAACCGGCGCTGCCAACAACATCAAAAGCGCCAGGAAAATGGTAGAACGCGCCAAACCGGAAGTGTGGGATGCGTTGGAAATCGTGATTAAATCCCATCCGGTGCTGTTAAACCGTGCGCCTACCCTGCACAGACTGGGCATTCAGGCTTTTGAGCCGGTTCTGGTAGAGGGCCGTGCGCTGAAGCTGCATCCGTTGGTTTGTACCGCTTACAACGCTGACTTTGACGGCGACCAGATGGCGGTTCACGTTCCTCTGTCCGCAGAGGCTCAGGCGGAAGCGAGATTCTTGATGCTGGCTGCCAACAACCTGTTAAAGCCTTCCGACGGGCGTCCGGTTGCGGTACCATCTCAGGATATGGTGCTGGGCGCTTATTATCTGACGATGGTAAAAGACGGAGAGCCGGGTGAAGGCAAGGTATTCCGCGACTTTAATGAAGCGCTGATGGCTTATCAGGCAGGCGTTGTGACCCTGCATGCGAAAATTAAGGTGCGTGTGACCAAGAAAATCGGGGAACGTACCATCAGCAAGATCATTGATACCACAGTAGGGCGGATGATCTTCAATGAACCGATTCCTCAGGATTTGGGCTTCGTAGACCGCACCAACAGTGAAAATCAGTTTGATCTGGAAGTTTCCTTCTTAGTCAAGAAGAAACAGCTGGGACAAATTGTAGATAAATGTATTCGTGCTCACGGAACTGCGACTACTTCCGAAGTATTGGATAAAATAAAAGCTCTTGGCTTTAAATATTCCACAAAGGGCGCTACAACAGTAGCGGTCAGCGACGCGACAATTCCGCCTGAAAAGAAAGAATATGTTGCGGAAGCGGAAAATGCTATTGAGGAAATCATTGAACAGTTTGAAATGGGTCTGATCTCCGACGAAGAACGTCACAAACTGGTTCTGGATGTCTGGAATGAATGTACAGATAAAGTAACCGACGCTTTGCAGAAAAATCTGGAGCCCTTTAACCCCATCAACATGATGGCTGACTCCGGTGCGCGTGGTAGTATCAACCAGATCAGACAGCTGGCGGGTATGCGCGGACTGATTGCAAATACTGCTGGTGAAACCATCGAGGTTCCGATCCGTTCCAACTACCGTGAGGGCTTGAACATTTTGGAATACTTCATTTCCTCTCGAGGCGCGCGTAAAGGTCTGGCTGATACAGCTTTGAGAACGGCTGACTCCGGATACCTTACCAGACGTCTGGTAGACGTTTCGCAGGACGTTGTGGTTCGTCAGGACGACTGCGGAACTCACGAGGGTATTGAAGTCTATGCCATCAAACAGGGCAAGGAAATGATTGAACCGCTGGAAGACAGACTGCTCGGCCGTTATCTCTGCGAGGACTTTATCGATCCGCAGACCGGAAGCGTATTGGTTTCTAAGGATAAGCTTCTGGACGAAAAGGATATCAAAAAGCTGGAAAATGCCGGCGTTGAAACCATTAAAATCCGTTCTATCCTTACCTGTGAATGCAAATCTGGTGTGTGCAGCAAGTGCTACGGCGCAAACCTGGCAAACGGAAAACCGGTTGCAGTAGGGGAAGCGGTAGGTATCATTGCGGCTCAGTCCATTGGTGAACCTGGTACTCAGCTGACCATGCGTACCTTCCATACCGGTGGTATTGCCTCTGCTGAAGATATTACACAGGGTCTTCCGAGGGTTGAGGAGCTGTTTGAGGGAAGAAAGCCGAAGAGTGCGGCGATTATTTCCGAAATCAGCGGTAAGACCAGATTCGAAGAAATCAAGCGTACTAAAAACATCATTGTAACCGGTTCTGACGGGGAAGAAAAACAGTATCAGATCCCCTATGGCTATAGAATCAAAATCCAGGAAGGCGATTATGTGGAAAAAGGCCAGCCTTTGACTGAAGGTTCTATCAATCCTCATGACGTACTTGCCGTACTGGGTGAAGAGGCGGTTCAGAATTACCTGATTACTGAGGTGCAGAAGGTTTACCGTATGCAGGGTGTTGATACCAACGATAAGCATATCGAAGTAATCGTCAACCAAATGATGAGAAAAGTAAGAGTCGTTGATGCTGGGGATACTAATCTTCTGCCGGGCGCTCTGACTGATCGGGCTGAAGTCCGTCACCAGAACAAGCTGATAGAAGAACGAATCGCCGCCGGAGAGACTGAACTGAAAAAGGCGGAAACCCTCCCAGTTCTGTTGGGTATCACCAAGGCGTCTTTGGCGACAGACAGCTTCCTGTCAGCGGCATCCTTCCAGGAAACTACCCGTGTACTCACTGAAGCTGCTATTAAAGGCAAGGTAGACCCGCTGATTGGTCTGAAAGAAAACGTCATTATTGGTAAGCTGATTCCTGCCGGTACCGGCATGAGTTGTTACCGCAATGTGGAAGTGGTTCCTACCGTACAGCCTGTAAGCACACTGGATGAGTTGGACAAATAAAGATTGCAGTAACTCAAAATGCAATAGACTCGACGTCCTGAAACATTGTTTCAGGACGTTTTGAGTATTATTTTTACGGAAGACAAATTGAGGAGAAACAGCTCTTTTTCCTGATTTTGTGGTGAAGTGGAAAAGTACAAATTTACCAAAAACAGGGGTCGTCCAAATGGCCTTTACTGCATTTTGTCAATTTGTGTAAGTTTTCTGTTATTTTTTTGTATTATCCCTTGACAAAAGTCCCATAATAGTGTTAAATTTATTAGGTCAGGGTGCGATTAAGCGCTCTGTTGTGCTGTTTGGCACATAATCTATCAAGTATTAAAGGAAAGAGGAGGTGCGATATGCCTACATTTAACCAGCTTGTTCGCAAAGGAAGAGAAGTTTCTATCAAGAAATCTACTGCTCCGGCTTTGCAGAGGGGTTACAACTCCATGAAAAAAGCTCCTACTGATCAGTCTTCTCCACAGAAACGTGGTGTATGTACCGCAGTAAGAACCATGACACCGAAAAAACCGAACTCTGCGCTGAGAAAAGTTGCCCGTGTTAGATTGACAAACGGACAGGAAGTAACTGCTTATATTCCAGGTATTGGACATAATTTGCAGGAACACAGCGTTGTGCTGATTCGTGGCGGCCGTGTAAAAGACTTGCCAGGTTGCCGTTACCACATTATCCGTGGTACTTTGGATACTCAGGGTGTTAACAAGAGAAACCAGGGTCGTTCCAAATACGGTGCGAAACGTCCAAAAGCTGGTGCATCAAAGTAGTAGAATCCTGATTGTTGTTGCCTAAAGTAGAGGCATTGAGATAAATGTTTACCTACTTTTGGCAGACGGGAGTAAATTGCTTTCGAGTACCAATGAATTCATTATATGAAGGAGGGAAGCGAAATGCCAAGAAGAGGTAAAATTGCAAAACGTGAGGTTTTGTCTGATCCGCTTTATAATTCCACAACTGTAACCCGCTTGATCAACAGCGTGATGCTGGATGGCAAAAAAGGGGTTGCTCAGAAAATTGTTTACGGTGCGTTTGATATCGTTGCTGAAAAGAGCGGCAAAGATCCGTTGGAAGCATTCGATGAAGCTATGGAAAATATCATGCCATTGTTAGAGGTAAAAGCTCGCCGTGTAGGTGGTGCTACTTACCAGGTGCCGATGGAAGTTAGACCGGAAAGAAAGCAGACCTTAGGTCTGAGATGGCTGACAACTTATGCGCGCAATCGTGGTGAAAAAACCATGAAAGAACGTTTGGCCGGCGAAATTTTAGACGCTATGAATGGAAACGGCGGCGCTTGCAAAAAACGTGAAGATACCCACAAAATGGCGGAAGCAAACAAAGCTTTTGCACATTACAGATGGTAATCTGTTTGCCGTATTTGTCAAACAAGTTTTTGATTCGATTGCAGGGTATGGCATAACGTCCTACCCTGCATTACTAAGATAAGGAGAGGTATTATGCCAAGAGATGTATCCCTGGAAATGACTCGTAATATTGGTATAATGGCCCACATTGACGCAGGTAAAACCACAACCACAGAACGTATTCTGTTTTATACGGGTGTAAACCGTAAAATCGGTGAAACTCATGATGGTGCTGCTACAATGGACTGGATGGCGCAGGAGCAGGAAAGAGGTATTACCATTACTTCTGCTGCGACAACAGCTTACTGGAATGGCCATAGAATCAATATCATCGACACTCCTGGCCACGTTGACTTTACTGTTGAAGTTCAGCGTTCTTTGAAGGTACTGGACGGTTCTGTAACAGTATTCTGTGCCAAGGGCGGTGTTGAACCTCAGTCTGAAACCGTTTGGCGTCAGGCTGACGAATACCATGTTCCGAGAATGGCTTATGTCAACAAAATGGACATTATGGGTGCGGACTTCTATAATGTTGTCAGCATGATGAAAGACAGATTAAAATGTAATGCTGTTCCGATTCAGCTTCCGATTGGCGCAGAAGACACTTTCTGCGGCATTATCGACTTGGTTGATATGGATGCCGTTATCTATAAAGATGACTTGGGCAAGGAAATGGAAATCACCGAAATTCCGGAAGACATGAAAGAAAAAGCAGAAGAATATCATACTGCAATGCTGGAAGCGGTTGCTGAGCAGGACGAAGAATTGATGATGAAGTACCTGGAAGGGGAAGAAATCACCAAGGAAGAAATCAAAGCGGCGCTGCGTAAAGGTACTATTGCGAATGAAATCGTTCCGGTGACCTGTGGTACCTCCTATAAAAATAAGGGTGTTCAGAAATTATTGGACGCTGTTGTTGACTATATGCCAGCTCCTACTGACATCCCGGCAATTAAAGGGGTTAATCCGGAAACAGAGGAAGAAGAAGAAAGACATCCTTCCGATGACGAACCGATGGCGTCTTTGGCATTCAAAATTGCTACAGACCCCTTTGTCGGAAAACTCTGTTTCTTCCGTGTATATTCCGGTACTGTTGTTGCCGGTACTACCGTTTACAACGCCAATAAAGACAACAATGAAAGAATCGGACGTATCCTTCAGATGCACGCTAACCACAGAAAAGATATCGATACCTGTTATGCAGGAGATATCGCTGCGGCAGTAGGTCTGAAAAATACCGGTACAGGGGATACTCTCTGCGATCCGAAACATCCGATTATTCTGGAATCCATGGAATTCCCAGAACCGGTTATTGCTCTTGCAATCGAACCGAAAACAAAAGCCGGCCAGGAAAAAATGGGTATCGCCCTTGCAAAACTGGCGGAAGAAGACCCGACATTCAGAACACATACCGATGAAGAAACCGGACAGACCATCATTGAAGGTATGGGTGAGCTTCATCTGGATATCATCGTTGACCGTATGCTCCGTGAATTTAAAGTAGAAGCAAACGTAGGTGCTCCTCAGGTAGCA
>CALWNT010000154.1 GCA_944382885.1 uncultured Clostridia bacterium
GGCGGTGTTTATAAGCTGGTGGCAGTGGAAGATGAACATGGAACGATCACCCCTAAAATAAAAATCAGCGAAAATGTCGCGAAAATCACCAATCCGCACTTTAAAAAGGTGTATCGTCTGTATGAAAAGGAAACCGGAAAGAACTTTGCCGACCTTTTGTGTGTGTACGATGAGACGATCGACGAAAGTAAACCGCTGGAATTGTTTGATCCGGACTATATCTGGAAAAGGCGTACCTATACGGACTTTATTGCAAAAGAGCTTTTGGTGCCGGTCATCCAAAACGGGGAAACTGTTTATCAAAGTCCGGATATCCATGAGATCCGCCGCTATTGCTTAGAGCAGGTAGATCTGCTTTGGGATGAGGTAAAGCGGTTTGAAAATCCTCATCATTATTATGTAGACCTTTCTCAAAAGCTCTGGGATATCAAACAGGAGCTTTTAAAAGAAGTAAATCGATAAACAGAATGGATGGGAGGAGGATTCCTCCCATCCATTCTATTCGTTGTATTGCATCAAAATTGTTCTGAAAAGATTTTTTAAAATTACTTTTGATTCTATCCGATTAAAGCCGTTCCTTTTGGACGATACTACTAATCATAAAGGAAAAAATCCGGCATTTCGATTCGGATAAATTTGTAAAATATAAATTAAACAATGGAATATTTTGCAGGAAAATTGGAAAATTATTAAATTTTTTTCCCACGAAGTCTAAAATCCCGATAATTTATCTTTTATTTTAGTATCCTTTATGCTATAATAAGAAACAATAGTGGCAAAGGAGAGAGCACTTTGGAAAAATACATTATTCATGGTGGACATCCTCTGAAAGGCGAGGTTGTTATCAGTGGAGCGAAAAACGCAATCGCGGCCATTTTGCCAGCCACAGTTTTAGCAGATGGCCCCTGTATTCTGGAAAATGTTCCGAATATCAGTGACGTTCATATTTTTACCGAAATTTTAAAGGATATGGGCGCTGATATTCAGTTTATCAATAAATCAACGTTAAAAATCGATACATCAGGCATTAAAGTACCAGAAGTTCCTTATGAACAGGCAAAAAAAATGAGAGCTTCTTATTATTTTCTAGGCGCACTGTTGGGTAAATTCAACTGCGCCAGAGTTGCCCTGCCCGGCGGATGCGATTTCGGCGTCCGTCCCATTGACTTGCATTTAAAAGGCTTCCAGTCTTTAGGCGCCGAGTACACCTTGGAATATGGGATGATTAACGTAAAGACTGAACAGCTTCGGGGAAACGAGGTCTGTTTTGACGGCGTATCAGTAGGCGCTACCATTAACGTAATGCTTGCGGCAGTAAAGGCCAAAGGCACCACTGTGATTGAAAACGCTGCAAAAGAGCCCCATATCGTTGATTTGGCCAATTTTTTAAACTCTATGGGCGCCAATATTATGGGCGCAGGTACTGATATGATCCGAATTAAGGGAGTGGATATTCTTCACGGGACAGAATACGCAGTAATCCCGGACCAGATCGAGGCTGGTACCTATATGGTGGCGGCGGCTGCGACAAAAGGTGATGTGCTGGTAAAAAACGTGATTCCAAAACATCTGGAATCCATTACTTCCAAGCTGATTAAAATGGGCGTTGAGGTCACAGAATACGATGACAGCGTCCGCGTCAAATATGTCGGTAAGCTGGAACGGATCAATGTAAAAACAAGACCGCATCCTGGTTTTCCTACAGATATGCAGCCTCAGATGGCGGTGCTTCTGTGTTTGGCAGAGGGTACCAGCGTTCTGACGGAGGATGTATGGGACAGCCGTTTCCGTTATCTGGATGAATTGAGAAGGATGGGAGCGGACGTTTCTTCTGTAGACGGACATGTGGCGATTATTGAGGGAATCAAGTCTTTTACAGGCGCACCAGTAAAAGCAGTGGATCTGCGTGCCGGAGCGGCGGTGGTAATCGCTGGTCTGTGTGCTCAGGGAACGACTGAAGTGGAAAATATCTACCATATTGAACGGGGTTATGAAAATATTGAAGAAAAACTGAGAGGCTTAGGCGCGGATATTAAAAAAGTTGTGATCCCGGATAAAGTGATGCAAACAGCCATTTAAGGAAAAATCATAAGCCACTGATTTCGGTGGCTTATTTTTGAGCCTTTTTGCGTATAAGCTGTCAAATAAGCAGGAGAATTGATACATATGCCATTTATCTATTCGCTGTGCAGTTCCTCTAAGGGGAACTGCACCTATCTTGGAAGCCAAACGGATGGAATTTTAATTGACGCCGGAATCGGCATCAGAAATTTTGCCTCCCGGATGTCTCTTATCGGAGTCAATCCCAGTGCGGTACGGGGAATTTTTGTAACCCATGAGCATTCCGATCATATCAAAGGGCTTTCTAAGCTCCAGGCAAAACTGAAGGTGCCGGTTTACGCATCCGAAGGTACCTGCCTCGCCATCCGGGAAAAGGGAGCGGTAGAAGATCCCACCTGTCTGCATGTCCTGTCTCCCAATTACAATCCCAGCGTGTGGATCGAAAAAATGGAAATTTCTTCTTTTTTTACTTCCCATGACTCGGCCCAAAGCCAGTGCTATACAGTGGCCTTTCCGGAGGGCAAACGGGCGGCGGTATGCACCGATTTGGGACTGGTTACCCCGGACGTACACCAAGCGCTGTTGGGCAGCGATCTTGTGCTGCTGGAAAGCAATTACGAGAAAACCATGCTTCAGCTTGGCATTTATCCACCTTTTTTAAAGCGGAGAATCGCCGGAAAGCGGGGGTACCTCTCCAACGAGGACTGCGCGGAAGAAATCTGTAAACTCTATCAGTCCGGGATTAAGAAGTTTATCTTGGGACATTTAAGCGAGGAAAACAATTATCCGGAGCTTGCTTTCACCAATGTGGTTGCCGAGCTTGAAAAAGTCGGAGCGGCGCTGAAAAATGATTATGACCTCTGGGTAGCGCCAAAGGACAATCACGGAGAGATTGTGACCATTTAAAGGAGTAGCTATGCTGACCGTTAATGTAATCTGTATCGGAAAATTAAAAGAAAAATATCTGCGATTGGCCTGTGAAGAATACCAAAAGCGTTTAAGCGGATTTTGCAAACTTAACATTTTGGAGCTGCCGGAGTACAAGCTTCCTGCCGAACCCTCTCAAAGCCAGATCGACAAAGGGATTTTTGAAGAAGGGAAATCAATTTTAGAAAAACTGCGCCCAGGTGTTTCTTATCAGATTCCTCTGTGTATTGAGGGAAAACTGCTTTCTTCCGAACAGCTGGCAAAAAGGCTTTCAGAGATTGCCTTAAACGGAAAAAGTGAAGTGAATTTTATCATTGGGGGTTCTTTTGGGCTTTCCCCTGAAGTGAAGCAGAAAGCAGACTTAAAGCTTTCGATGTCTCCCATGACCTTTCCCCACCAGCTTGCCAGAGTCATGATTCTGGAGCAGATCTATCGGGCGTTTCAGATCAATCAAAACGGAAAATATCATAAGTAGTAGTTGAAAAAGAGTCCGCAAGGTAGTTACTGGATTGCCATGCGGAGTTTTTGTAGAATTTCCTTATAGCGCCGAATCTTCCGGTTTTTTCACGGTCCATTCAGGTTTGAGAAAGGCTTGTTCGCACTTTCTCCTGTAAACAGTTTGTGTCCAGAAGCCTGTATAGCTCTTCTGGACACAAACTGTTTTTATCATCTATAGAAACTCCTCTGTTTATTTAGCAGGAGATTATTTTTGGTCTGTCTCCGCCGCCAGGCCGGTATTCCGTCCACATGGCAGCTTGACAGTCATTCTTGAGAAGAATGGTAAAGAACATCTATATTGTTTTATACTTCTTTTGGGTCAGAAATATGATTGATTTTATCACCTTCCTCTCTGTTTGAGTACGCTTTCAGTATACTGTTCTCTTGTGAAAAAAACTTGAATAGAATGAAAAGCTTTCTGGGAATTTGTGTTGATACTTTTTGGAGAAAAGGAATTTTACTGCTGTTTCACAATATTCCAGATGTTCTTCCTCCATCGTTTCGATTACCTGCGTTTTGAGAATTCTGCCGTGTATTTTCGATTCGGTTTCTCTCTTAACATAATAATGCACCCCATTTGTTATTCAGTATACCGTACTGTCTAACAAATGGGGTGCTGTTCAACGTTATTTTTCCGATCTCTTTTTGCTTTTTTCCTATTGGCCGAGACGAATCATTTCATCAATGGTTCTTCGTGCCTGATTTGCCATCTCTGGGTTCAGGATGATTTCTTCTCCTCCGAGGCCTTTTAGAGCCTGACAAACATCGGATAAGGTGGTAAACCGCATATCCGGACAAATCAGTTTTTTGGAAAGCTGGTAATATCTCCCGGTTGGCCGGACCAAATTCAGATAGTCAGCAATGCTTTTTTCCGTGCCGATAATACATTCTTCGTCGGTGTTTTTCGCGTATTCTATAATTGCGGCAGTGGAACCAACTACATCGGCGTATTCCAGAACCTCGGCGGGAAGCTCCGGATGCATGAGGATTTTGGCATTCGGATGAAGCTTCTTTGCAGTCTCACAATCCTCTACGGTAACTGCGTTGTGTACCGGACAGTAGCCGTCCCACAGGACAATGTTCTTTTCCGGAAGCATTTTCTTGATATAAGAGCCTAAATTCCGGTCCGGAATAAAAAGAATATTCTTTTGCGGGATTGCTTTTACGATTTTTAAGGCGCTGGAAGAGGTGACGCAGACATCACAGACCGCTTTTAAAGCGGTAGTAGTATTGACATAGGCGACTACAACATAATCGGGATGATCCTTTTTAAAATCCAGAACCCGCTGGGGAGAGATCTGCTCCGCCATCGGGCAGGTAGCATAAGACACCGGCAGAATGACCTTTTTTTCCGGAGAAAGCATTTTGACCGTTTCCGCCATAAAACGGACACCGCACATCAGGACGGTATCACAGTCCAAATCCTTTGCGACAACTGACAGCTTATAGGAATCCCCGGTAAAATCAGCGATCTCTAAAATTTCCGGCGACTGATAGCTGTGTGCCAAAATTGTAACCTTTTTTTCTTCTTTCAGTTTCAGAATTTCATCCTGCAAGTTTCTTATCATGGTGAAAACCTCTTTCGGCAAAGATTGGTTGTATTTTAGTATATACTTAATTTATGATACCACATAAGCTGTATTTCTGTCAATTTGTGGGGGAGGGGAGCGTTCGATTTCCCAAAATTACGGAAGAAGCGAAAGAGACCATGCAGAAAAGTATGAAGTGATTCACGGCTTGCAGTAAAAAAGCCAAAAGGAATTGCCTCAGATATTTTCTGAGGCAATTCCTTTTGGTTATAGACTTTTCCGCAATTGGATACAACCTAACACGGCAAAACTCTCATAGTTATAGGAAAAATCCATCAACAAGGACTCGGTCTGTTTCTGGGTACTGTTCCCCCAGAAATCAAGGTAAAGCTGGATCTGTCCCGGATCAGAAGGGATGGGACAAGATTCTATTTTATCGATATTCAGATGATACAAGGCCAACTTGGAGAGGATTTTATCCAGCTCGCCGGGATGATTAGAAACCTTTAAGCTGATGCTGATTTTTTGGCATTCCTCATTGGTGTAGAGCTTTTTGGAAAAGATCATCAATTCAACGGGCATCGCCTCGCTGTTTTGGATATTCCGCTGCAAAATTTCAAGGCCATACTGTTTGGCACAGGGCTCAGAGCAAATCACACCGGTATTATTGCTGTCGCTTGCAAACACGTATTTCGCAGCCAACGCAGTGTCCTTGTAGGCTTTCGGGAAAATCTGGGTATGATTTTTCAAAAAGTCAGAGCATTGCTCTAAAATAAACTGGTGGGAATAAACCGTACTGAGGACTTCCACTGGAATCAGTGCTTTTGCAGCGATACAGGGGGAGAGCGTTACGGTATCCGTCAAGTTGACATAAAGATGATTCTGTTCCATCAAGTGATAAAAATCGGTCAATACCCGGTCGTCGGTATTGACAATGGGGATAATCCCGCAGTCGGCTCTGTCCTGTAAGACCGCTTCAAATACTTCATCAAAGCTGTCGTATAAACAGATATTTCCCTCTGGGAAAAGCTCCTTCGCAACTTGGTGGGAATAGGTTCCCTTATTCCCTTTACAGGCGATAGATTTACTCTGTAAAACGCTGCCTCGCTGAAAAGGAATTTGGAAGGAGGGGCTGAGAATAGAGAGCTGATAACATTTACTGGTTTCCATTAAATTGGTAAAAAACAGCTCCGCATATTCCTGCATCTCGGGGGAAGCTTTGTCCTTCATGTTTTGTATGATTTGTTTTTCCCGGTCAGGATGGAAAATGGGAAGATTATGTTCCTTTTTATATTTTGCCACTTCGCTGACTGTCTGCATCCGTTCTTCGAACAGGGTGAGGAGCTTTTGGTCAATCTGGTCAATCCTGGCCCGGCTTTCCTGTAAATCCATTGCTTGCGCACCTCTTCTAATCAATCGACTATTGTAAGCTTTTTAGATAGTTTATCCTTCTTTGGATATCAGTATAACACAAAATGCAAATGTTTTCAAAAAATACTTTTCTTTTTCCGCTGTTTTGAGTAAGATAGTATCAAAGATACAGGAAGGAGAAAGAAGATGAAACGGGCGTTGGTACTAGCCGGGGGAGGTTCTCGGGGAGCATATCAAATTGGGGTTTGGCGGGCCTTGCGGGAGCTGGGATGGAATTTCGACATGGTGACCGGGACCTCAGTGGGAGCCATCAACGGCGGTGTGATCGTGATGGGGGAGTATGACCTTGCTGTAGAACTGTGGGAAAAGCTGGATACCGCTTCTGTTTTTGAATTGTCCATCGGGGAGGGAGCGAAGCCCTCTTCCCGTGATTTTGTCCGGGTGTTTCTAAAAGAAGGCGGCGCAGGGGTTTCGCCGCTGAAAAAAATTCTGGAAGAAACCTATGATTTAGATCGGATTTTTCAAAGTAAGATGGAATTGGGAATTATGACCTTCAATCTGACCCAGAGAAAACCGGAAGGAATTTTTGTCAGCGAAATAAAACAGAAAAAAGAGAAATTGATCGACTACATCCTCGCCAGCGCCGCTTTTTTCCCCGCCTTAAAGCTTTATCAAATCGGCTCGCAGCGATATATTGACGGTGGATACTACAATAAAATGCCGGTTGATATGGCGATAGAAAAGGGCGCGGAAGAAATTATCGCGGTGGATTTGGAGGCGGTTGGCTTTACCCGCAACCGTCGGCTGAAAGAGGCCAAAATCAAATATATCAGGCCCTATTGGGGGCTTGGAAATATGCTTTTCTTTGATCCGGACACAGCAAAGCGCAACCTTCGTCTAGGGTATTTGGATACGCTGAAGAGCTTTAACATAATAGACGGCAGGGCGTATGCCATTGTGAAAAACCAGTTTGGGGCTTTTTACCGGGAAAAGAAAAAGGACTATGATCTGCTTCGCCGCCGGCTCGGCATTTCGGAGCAAAGCAGGCTGCAGCCTGAGAAACTTAGCAATTTTTCTCAAAAGCAAAAGAGCGGACAGGCGCATCAAAATAGCGAGTATGAGCAGAAAGCCTACTTATTTTCCGCGATGGAGCAGGCGGGAGAGATCCTCGGGCTGGACCCGGAAAGGATCTATTCGCTTTCCGTCTTTCATCAACGCTTGCTCGCTGCCTATCATTCGGTTCCGCTATTGCCCAAAATGGGGGCGAAGTCGCTGAAGGCCCTGTTTGACAAAAAGAAGACGCTGAAATTTTTAACTCAGGTGATTTTGGAGCAAATCAGACAGGACAGTTCTGTGAAATTAAGCGCTCTTTCACGTTTGTTTCCGGAGGAAATGAAAGGGGCCTTGTATCTGGTGCTGCTGTTGCTGTAAGTCTTTGATCGCAATGGAATTTTGAAAGAGCTGATCGCAAAAGCGCTGCTGATTTGAGAGACGTGTTAATTGCCGAAAAACTTTATAAATTTAGATTTTTTTCATAAAATATATTTAATTATTTTTTGTTTTGATGTATAATATAAATGAAATAAAATAAAGGAGGTCAAGTATATGATCAAAATGACAGCAAGAGGTTTTGAATTAAAACAGGGTGCGAAAGACGGCATTGAACATGAACTGAAAAGAGTGGAACGAATGTTGCCTCAGAACACTGATTTTGAAATTACCTTATCCAAGCTGACAGACGGATATAAATGTGATATTACCGTAAAGCATCTGGGAAGCTTTATCCGTGGAGAAGCTGCTGCTGAAAAAATTGAGCCGAGCATTGACCTTGCAGTGGATGATTTAAAGAGAAAGCTTAGAAAGCTCAAGACCAGCCTGGTGGATAAAAAGAGAAAAACCGGGATTGATGAGCTGGCTGTGGCAATGGAAGAGCTTGATGAAGGCGGCGAAATGGAAGAGGTGTTGCCGTCCAGCGGGATCAAGCGTACGAAGTATGTGATGTTAAACATGATGACAGACGATGAGGCCATTGTTCAGATGGAAATGTTGGGGCATACGTTCTTTGTTTATCTGGGAGAAGACGGCGAAACAAAAGTAGTCTATCAGAGAAAGAACGGGTACGGCCTTTTAGTATGTGAATAAAAAGCATAAAAGGGGGATGGAAAATGCCATCCCCCTTTTACTGTTCAGAAATAGATCGAAGCGTTGTGAGAAAGAAACTAGCAAAGGATTATCCCAAAGCTACATCTAAAATCATCATGATCAGAAAACCAGCCATAACCCCCATTGTCCCGATGTTGGAATGTTCGCCCAGATGAGCTTCCGGAATCAGCTCTTCCACCACGACATAGAGCATGGCGCCGGCAGCAAAGCTCAGCAGCCAGGGCATGAAAGGGGTAATAAAGCCGGAGATCAACACCACCAGAATCCCGAAAATTGGTTCTACCAGGCCGGACAAGCCCCCGTAGACAAAGGAGCGAAATCGGGAGTTCCCTTCTTGACGAAGCGGCAGGGAAATGGCGGCGCCTTCCGGAAAATTTTGGATGCCGATTCCGATTGCCAAAGCCAGTGCGGCGGTATATCCGCCCTCGCTGTGTTGTTGGGAAGCCAAGGCAAAGGACAGGCCAACCGCCATGCCCTCCGGAATGTTATGGAGCGTTACCGCCAAAACCAAAAGAGTACTTCGTTTCAGGGAAGAATGAGGACCTTCCGCTTGGAATGCGCCTGGATGCAGATGGGGAAGCAGATTGTCCAGTCCCACTAAAAAGAGAATTCCTAAAACAAAGCCTCCCGCTGCGGGAATCCATCCGGGCATGTTTCTGCTTTCTGCTTCTTCAATGGCAGGAATCAAAAGACTCCAGACAGAAGCGGCAATCATCACGCCGGCTGCGAAGCCTAAGAATACTCGCTGGATATTTTCTTTGATCTGGTTTTTAAACAGAAATACAACAGAGGCTCCCAGCATCGTCATCAAAAAGGTGAAGCCGGTGCCGGTAGCCGCCCACAACAAAGCTTTTTCCATACAGGTTCCTCCTTTATTTTTCTTTCATCATATCATAGATTTATTATTATTTCCAGATAGACGGAGGTTTATCTGGAAATCTTTTTTAAACGGATTTTTGATGAAATCAATAACACGCTGAATTTTTGGGGAGAGTGATGTTTCCGTATCATTTTCCTTGCGTTTGAACCACCTTTTTTAGAGATATTTTTGAAAAATAGAAGAAACTGTCGACAGAATGCCGGATTTGTAGTATCATAAATTATATCTGCGATTGCCGACAAAAGAATGGAAAGGGAAAATAGTCCAGACAGTTCAGATGATTTTCAGAAAAGGGAAGACGGAATGTATTACTTTCCAAAACACGGTCAATGCTCCTTTTCAGATACCGTTTGGAGTATCGCTGCGGCGTCGAAAATTTTTTCTGATATGCGAAATTGATGATTTCTTGTTTGACAAAACTGCCAAATGGAAATACTAAAAATGAAAATTCAGAAAGGTGAAGATAAATGAAAAACAATCCTCTCATCACGATTTTAAAGGGAATGGTTGTAGGCGGAACCATGCTTGTTCCCGGAGTGAGCGGCGGCTCTATGGCGATTATTCTGGGAATTTACGACCGTTTGGTATCTTCGGTCAGTTCTTTTTTTAAGCATAAGAGAAAGAGTCTGTTGTTTCTGGGAACCTTTGCTCTGGGCGGCGGCTTGGGAATGCTCTTTTTTGCGAAGCCTCTGATGGGCTTGATTGAACGCTTTCCCATGCCGATGCTGTATTTCTTTCTGGGAGCGGTCGCAGGGAGTATCCCGTTGATTTTGCGGCAGGCTGAAATCAAAAAATTCACATGGAGGGTACCGGTTTATATTTTACTGGGCGTAGCGGTTCTGCTTCTCCTTTCTCTCCTTCCCACTGGGGCTTTTGACTCTGAAATGAAGGCGGGGGCAGCGAGCTTTTTGTTTCTGATGGTGGCTGGTTTTATCGCCGCCGTGGCGTTGGTGCTGCCGGGGATCAGCGTGTCTTACCTGCTGCTGCTTATGGGGTTGTATGATGAAACGATGCGGGCAATTGGAGAGCTTTATCTGCCGTTTTTGATTCCTCTGGGGATCGGTCTCTTGTTGGGGATTATCTTGACTACCAAGCTGTTGGAACAGGTGATGACAAAATATCCGCAGCCTACTTATCTTGTCATTTTAGGATTTATGCTTGGTTCCATGACAGAGGTGTATCCCGGATTACCCAGCGGCTGGGAAATTTTGCTTTGTATTGGAACGTTGGCGGCCGGCTTTTTCGCAATCTATTTTCTTTCCAGAAACGAAAAGACGTCTGCTGAAGCATAACTATGCTCGGTTTCGCTTGATCAGTAAAAAGGCTAAGAAGAATGGTCACCATACCGATTTTCGGTATGGTGACCATTCTATTTCGTAAGGGAATTAAAGATCACTTACTGCCGTCAGAACGGTGCCGGGATAATAGTGGCTTAAAATTTCTTGATAGCTTTTCCCCTGGGAAGCGAAATAGTTCGCACCATATTGACTCATTCCCACTCCATGACCGTATCCTTTGGTGGTAAAGAGAAAGTTTCCGTCCTGATAGGTGACGGAAAAATCCGCGCTTTTGAGCTGAAAGATGCTTCTGACCTGCACGCCGGTGAGTTCTTCCCCAAGTACAGAGATTTTATCCACATAGCCGCTGGGGGTATTGCTTTTGATTTGAAACCATTCCTCCTCCTTTTGGTCAAAATCCATCTCAGGATATAGCTTTTTGAGGATGTCAGTCACTTCTTTTTTGCTGAGGGTTTTCTTGTCCTCGTAGTGGGGAGAGAGGGGATCGCCTTCGCTGCTGGCGGAGACCAGATAGGGCACCTCTCTGCCCCAGACGTTTTCCGCCGATTCGGTGTACCCGCTGGAAATGGAGTGAAAGGCGGCGATGATCGGCTGATTCTCGTAGGTGAGGACTTGATCGAATACTTCGTCGGTGCATTTGGAGATTTTGTCCCAGTATTCTTCGTAGTTCACCCCGTACTTTTCTTTGATTTCCTCCGGTGAGATGTAGGCCTGATGGGTGCCGGGATCGGTGGAAATCTGCCCGCCTTTTAAGGATTCGTCCGGATGTTCCGCCTTGGCATTGATGATGTGCAGGGTGTAGGTATGGGCGATTACCGCCTGGGCTTTGATCGCTTCTTCCTCAAAGGAAGCAGGCATTTCTGCGCAGACCACGGATTTGATATATTCCTTCATGGGCAATTCCTTCACTTCATCCTCTTCATGAAAGTAGACCTTGATTGTCTCCTCCTGTTCGCCGGTGCTTTCGTCTTCCTGGCCCTTGTCCGATAATTGGGCAGAAGAAGCGTCTTCTTTTGAATGATTTTCGCTTTTTTCCTGCAAATTTTTGGGGCTCCCCAACAGGGGTACCAAGGGGATGGACAGCATGCACAAAAGCAGTACGACGGCTGCTCGAAGATAACGTTTCATAAAGAGGGCTCCTTTACAATCATATCAGTTCTTTTCTAACATCTTCAGGCGGGCAGAAAACTGGAGAATCATGGAATCTTTTTTTCTTTTGTTCTTAAAAAAGGAAAGAATCATTTTGCATTTTTTATAAATTTAGCTTGCAAAATTAGTTGACTTTTCCATAACGCTGTGTTAAAATAACAGGAAAAAACAGAGAAAATGGAGGTCATCTGAAAGTGGATAAGAGAGAAGTTGCAACGTCAATCAACATGGCTGCTATCAAAGAATTATGCGCCGAATATGAGAAATATAACTACATCAATCCGGATCTGTATGAACGCTACGACATCAAGCGAGGACTGCGCAATCAGGATGGAACAGGTGTGATGGCCGGCATTACCAGAATCTGTAACGTACACGGCTACCTCATTAACGAAGGGGAAAAAGAGCCTATCGACGGAGAGCTGATCTATCGGGGAATCGATGTAAAAGAAATTGTGGAAAGCTGCAACAAAGAAGAACGTTTTGGCTATGAGGAAGTGGTCTATCTTCTTTTGTTCGGCACGCTTCCTACAAGAAGACAGCTGGAATCCTTTCAGAACCTGATGCAGGAAATGAGAGAACTGCCGGAGTATTTTTTTGACGATATGATTTTAAAAGCTCCATCCAACAACATTATGAATAAATTGGCCCGTTCGGTGCTGGCGTTATATTCCTACGACGACGAGGCGGAGTCGGATCTTTTGGAGGTAGAGATGCGCAAATCCCTTCAGATTATCGCCCGTCTCTCGAATATTATGGTAAAGGCTTACCAGGTGAAAAAGAGCCATTATGACAACGGTTCCCTCATCCTCCATCCGCTGATTTCCGGTATGAGCACGGCGGAAAACATTCTTTCCCTTCTTCGGCCGGACCGTCGTTTTACCAGAGAAGAAGCTCTTTTGCTGGATACCTGCTTGATTCTTCATGCGGAACACGGGGGAGGAAATAACTCCACCTTTACCTGCCGGGTGATGACCTCTTCCGGTACTGACGCTTATTCCGCCTACGCCGGAGCTATCGGCTCTCTGAAAGGTCCCCGTCACGGCGGCGCCAACATTCAGGCGATCCACATGCTGGAACACATTAAGGCGGGAGTACATAACTGGGAAGATAAGGACGAGATCCGGGAATTTCTGAAAAAGATCATCCGTGGAGAGGCCGGGGATGGAAGCGGCTTGATTTACGGTATGGGGCACGCGGTCTACACCAAGTCCGATCCCAGGGCGATTATCTTAAAGGCCAACGCGATGAAACTGGCGAAAGATACGCCGTTTGAAGCGGAGTTTAAGATTCTGGAGGCGGTGGAAGAATTGACTCCCGGCGTTTTCGCGGAATTGAAGGGTTCAGAAAAAGCCATGTGCGCCAATGTAGATCTGTATTCTGGTTTGGTGTATAAAATGCTGGGGATTCCAGAGGATTTGTTTACTCCGATTTTTGCTTGCTCCAGAATGGCGGGATGGAGCGCTCACCGAATGGAAGAGATGTGCTGCAACAAGCGGATTATCCGTCCGGCATACAAGGCGATTTCTAAAAAGCGCCCCTATACTCCTTTGGATCAGCGATAGGATTCTGTAAAAAAAGAGAAATTTAAAAATTAGATACAAATTAGCGCCTATTTGTGATATAATCATATGGGTATTTCTAGAAAAGCCGGAAATATTTCCGGCTTTTCTGTTTCTGGTTTGGAATAAAAGTCGATTAAATCTGCCTGAAGGCGTTGCAGAGAGGAGTGAAACAGATGAAACGGTTGAAAAAATTACTGCTGCTGGGAACGGCGGTATTGTTTTTGCTTACCGCTTCAGGCTGTGACCTAACGCAAACGTCTGTGGACGCTGTCATGATGCCCCCCAGGCTTTCTGACGATCAGGAAAAAATTTATCAGCCGTTGAATTTGGAAAAGCGGCAGAATATCAGTTTGATATATCCCCGAAGCGGGGATTTTCGTTCAGCTTACGTCATCCATGATCTGGATCAGGGAACCGGAGAAGAGGCGCTGGTGTTTTATCGGGAGAATACCTCTGCGGCTTCTCCAATTAAAATCAATGTGCTGGATAAAGATGAGGAGTCTGACGAATGGTACTCTGTTTGGGTAGATTCGGTTATCGAACAGGGAGAGGATGATGCGACTCCCTTGGTCAAAGCGACTGAGGTAGAAAAGGTGTCTTTTGCCATTTTCAAAAATCAGACCTATATTATTATCGGTTTTAATATCGAATCTGCTACCGCCAACCAGATGCAGGTGAGAGTCTATAAATACGCAGAGGGTAAGTTGATGTGTCTGGCTTCTCAGGACTGTGCCGAATACGAGGTGTATGATCTCAACGGAGATGGTCAGGATGAAATCGTTCTGCTTTCCGCCGCTTTAGAGGATGGGAAAACCCAGTCAGTGACAGCCCAGCTTTATAACCTGGAAGAGGATCAGCTAAATCTCCTCAGTGAAGTTTCGCTCAACAGCAACGTGTCGGAGTATACTGGGCTATATCGGGGAAAGCTGGAAAGCGGAGAACCGGCTTTGTATGTGGATTACACCTACGGAAGCGAAACCTTTACGGATATTTTAATCGCCCGCAACGATGTGATACAAAGCCTGATCCAGCCCCGAAATGAGGCGGTTTTTTCATTGACTCAGCGGTTGTCCGGCCTGAGCTGTGAGGATCTTACAGGCAGCGGCGTTTACTACATTCCTCAGAATATTCCATTTTTGGGTTATGAGGGTTCCTCCAACTATTATGTAGACTGGATGAAATATGAGGGTGAAAAGCTGGTGCTGGAAAAGCACACTTATGTGGACTATACCTTCGGCTATTATCTGGACTTGCCGGAGGATTGGCTGAGTCAGGTAACAATGAAGAAGGATTCGGTCAATAATGAGGTGCTGTTCTACGGTTATAACGGGAATCCCAACGATGATTCAGAAAAAATTCTCAAAATCAGGACGTTTTTATCCTCTGAACTGGTAAACGGGGAGCTGCCGGCAGGATATGAGTGGCTTTCCAGCAACGGACAGCTGGTGTTTGGATTTCAGATCTATGAAAACAATTTGAATCTGAAAGAATTGAACTTGGATCAGGTTTATCAGATGTTTCATTACCTGTAAATGGATTGTAATTTGTCAGGAAAGAAAGGTGTAACGGCAATGAAAAAGATTTTGGTATGCGAAGATGAAGACGTAATCCGCGACTTTGTGGTCATCAACCTTCAGCGTTCCGGCTATGAGGTGACCGATGTTTCCTGCGGGGAGGACGCCTTAAAAGTATTTGAGGAACAGAACGGGGACTTTGACGTCGCCCTTTTAGATATTATGATGCCGGGGATCGACGGCTTTACCGTCTGCAAAAAACTCCGGGAAAAGAGCAGTACGATGGGGATTATTATGCTTTCCGCTAAAACCCAGGAGATGGATAAGGTAGGCGGATTGATGCTGGGGGCGGACGACTATGTCACCAAACCCTTCAGCCCCTCTGAGCTGGTGGCGAGGGTAGACGCGATCTATCGCCGGGTGACGATGAGCAGCGCCAAAGAAAAGGAGATTCAGCCGATTGCTTCCGGGCCTTTTGTGCTTTCGCCTAAAAGCCGCACCCTTACGAAAAACGGGGAACTGATTGATCTGACCCAGGTGGAGTATCAGATTATGGATTTATTTCTCAAAAATAAAAACGTGGCTTTGGAGCGCAACCGGATCTTGGAAGAGATCTGGGGAGATAATTACTACGGCGACGTTAAGATCGTAGACGTAAACATCCGCCGGCTGCGGATGAAGGTGGAGGAGGAGCCCTCCAGTCCCCAGTATATCCAGACGGTCTGGGGCTATGGCTATAAGTGGAGAGACGAGGGATAAAATACCTTCGGCAGCGCTGTGAAGCATAGATAGCCGCGTTTTATCAGAAAGCGGCGAAATAAAATCGGTTCGGAGGGATGAGAATGGCCTATAAAAGCATTACAAAGCGCTGGATGTTTAACAGCTTGGGCGTAATTGTTGTTGTTCTCATCCTGGTGGAGTGCGCTTTGGGAATCGGAGTCAAAAACTACTACTATTCTTCAGTACGGCAGTCGATTATGTATAATATTGATTACGCCTACAGTAATATCGTAAGAGCTTCCAGCGATCCAAACCTCAACTTTAAAACAGAACTGCGCAACCTGGTGGAAACTTTTAAAAATAAAGATAAAATGGAAATGATGGCCATTGGCTATGACCGGAGCGTT
>CALWNT010000155.1 GCA_944382885.1 uncultured Clostridia bacterium
ACGCGGCCTACTTTTGATGTCCAAAAGTAGGCAAAAGGACATTCCTCAAACGCCGGAATGGCTTATTACGGGTCTTTGAAGTTAGCTCCTAACGGAGTACAACGAAAAATATTAGTTTCTGCCAAAATAACCGTCAGCCCGAGGGATAAACTAAATTTTTCCGACTTCGTGTGGTTAGGAGAACACTTGTTAGCCCCGTACTAAAGCCCCCGCGGCGACTGAGCGGCGCCCTTTTCCTCAATAGTTGGGCAACTCAATAAATTGAGTCGCAAAATTGAGCCGGGGTGTGGGGGTCGGTACCCCCCACATAAAAGATAAATTTCTGTTTTACCATAAATTGAGACCTGTTTGCCGTCCTTCCGGGAGAGTGAAAAAAGGACGGAGTGATTGGTTTAAGGAGCGATTGTTTTGAAAGATACCTTTTCAACCTTTCATCCGGTTGTGAATTTTGTCTATTTTCTGGCTGTGATTGCCTTTAGTATGTTTTTTATGCATCCGGTATTTCTAGGGATTTCCCTGGTCTGTTCCATGATTTATTCCATTTACCTCAACGGTGGAAAAGCGGTGCGTTTCAATCTATTATATATGCTGCCAACCCTGTTGTTTTTTGCGGTGATGAATCCGGTGTTTAATCATGCTGGAGCCACGATACTCGTTTATGTCAACGACAATCCTATTACACTGGAATCGATTCTCTATGGCTTTGCCGCGGCGGCAATGTTTGTTTCAGTGATCATATGGTTTTCCTGCTACAACGCGGTGATGACCTCGGACAAGTTTATCTACCTCTTCGGCCGCGTCATTCCGGCAATGTCTTTGATCTTGTCGATGGTGCTTCGTTTAGTACCTAAATTCAAGGCGCAGATCCATGTGATTTCCAATGCGCAGAAATGCGTGGGGCGGGATGTTTCCAACGGGAACATCTTTCAGAAGGCCAGGAATGGGATGAAGATCCTTTCGATCCTCACCACCTGGGCACTGGAAAATGCGATTGATACCGCCGACTCCATGAAATCCAGAGGATATGGACTCAAAGGAAGAACCAGCTTTTCCAATTTTCGATTTGACACCAGAGACCGAATCGCGTTTATCGTCATGATTCTGCTGATTGCCTTTTTGCTGTTCGGCGCCCTTGCAGGGGAAAACAATATCGTCTATTTTCCCGCTATCTGGATCAAACCGGTTTCTTTTCTTAGCGTGCTGATTTACTTTGCCTATGGGGGACTTTGCCTGCTCCCAATGGTAGTTAATATATGGGAGGATATCAAATGGGCTCGTTTACAATCAAAGATTTAACTTTTTCTTATCCGGGGAGTGAACGCTTGGCTTTAGACCATCTGAATTTTACCATTCAAAATGGGGATTTTGTCGTACTCTGCGGGCGTTCCGGCTGTGGAAAAAGCACTTTCCTCCGTCATCTGAAAACGGTACTGACGCCGCACGGCAAGAAAGAGGGAGAAATCTTTTTTGACGGGGTGCGGCTAGAGGAACTTGACCAGCGCACTCAGGCCTCCCAAATCGGTTACGTACTCCAAAACCCAGATAACCAGATTGTGACGGATGAGGTTTGGCATGAGCTGGCCTTTGGGCTGGAAAGCTTGGGTTACGACACCTCTGCCATTCGGCTGCGGGTGGCGGAAATGGCCAGCTTTTTCGGTATCCAGGGATGGTTTTTGAAAAATGTAACAGAATTATCCGGAGGGCAGAAGCAGCTTTTAAATCTTGCTTCCATTATGGCGATGCAGCCCAGTGTGCTGATTCTGGACGAACCCACCTCCCAGCTTGACCCGATCGCTGCTTCCGAATTTTTGGAGACGGTCAAGAAAATCAACCGGGAATTGGGAACCACGGTGATTATATCCGAGCATCGGTTGGATGAGATTCTCCCCGCAGCAGACCGGGTGGCGGTCATGGATAAAGGCGCGCTGCTCTGCTATGACCGACCTTCTGATGTAGGAAGCTATCTCAAACAGCAGCAGCATGAAATGTTTTTAGCTATGCCTGCGCCAGTGCAGATCTATGCGGGGGTGCCAAACGCCCTTCCCTGTCCGTTAACGGTGCGGGACGGCAGAAACTGGATCACCCAAATATTGGAAGGGAAAGAACCGGAACAGGAAAAACTGCAGCCAATCTCCCCAAAAGACTTTGGAGCACCGGTCATCCAGATGCAGGAGGTCTGGTTCAAATA
Organism: uncultured Clostridia bacterium; assembly: GCA_944382885.1. GTDB lineage: Bacteria > Bacillota > Clostridia > Oscillospirales > Ruminococcaceae > Massiliimalia. The sequence continues at coordinate 2,189 of CALWNT010000155.1, forward strand.
TGAGAAAAAGGGACAGGATATTGTAAAAGATCTTTCCTTTTCGGTGAAACAGGGAGAATGGTACAGTATTGTGGGAGGAAACGGTACCGGAAAAACCACTACCTTAAATCTCATCAGCCGGATCAACCGACCTTATCGGGGAAAAGTGCTGTTAAAGGGGAAGGAAATCGGCAAATACAGCGACAAGGAGCTATTTTCCGGCCTTTTGGGAGTATTACCCCAGAATCCTCAGGCTTTGTTTGTGAAGAAAACGGTGGAGTTGGATCTGCTGGAAATCCTTTCAGAGAGAAAGCTTTCGAAGGAAGAAAAGCTCGCTGAAGTTCATGAGATGGCGAAGTTGGTAGAAATCGATGACCTGATGGGGATGCATCCTTATGATCTCAGCGGCGGGGAACAGCAGCGGGCGGCCCTGGCAAAGGTGCTGTTATTAAAGCCGCAAATTCTGCTGTTGGATGAGCCCACCAAGGGAATCGACGGCTTTTTTAAGACCAAACTTGCCGAAATTCTGCAAAAATTGCAGCGCAGCGGCGTCACCATCGTGATGGTGTCCCATGATATTGAGTTCTGCGCCAAATATACCGATACCTGTGCAATGTTTTTTAATGGAAATATTGTCACTTCCGGTGAAACAAAGTCCTTTTTTGCCGGAAACAGTTTCTATACTACTTCCGCCAACCGGATGGCGCGTCACCTCTTTCCGGATGCGGTGACGAATGAGGATGTGATTGAGTTATGCCGGAACAATCTTTAAAGCGCAGAAAACTGTCGAAACGAACCTGGGTGGCCATCTTTTTGATCGTGGTGGTAATTCCCATCTTATTGATCAGCTGCGGCAGTCTGATGCAGACCATGAAGGTTAAATTCAGCCTGTTCGGACATCCTGTGGTTTGGCGGCTTCACTACGCGGTGTCTTTAGCGATTATTGTCTGTACGATGATTCCCTTCTTTATGGTGTTTGAAAAGCGAAAGCCTCAGGCAAGGGAGCTGGTTGTAATCGCCACCCTAGCCGCCATAGCGGTAGCCGGCAGAGCGGCATTTTTTATGCTTCCTCAGTTCAAGCCGGTTTGTGCCATTGTTATCATTGCCGGCGTTTGTTTCGGAGCGGAATCCGGCTTTTTAGTAGGGGCAGTCACCGGTTTTGTATCCAACTTCTTTTTTGGGCAGGGAGCCCATACACCTTGGCAGATGTTCTGCTTTGGGATCATCGGCTTTGTTGCCGGACTCCTTTTTCAAAATGGGCTATTGAAAAAGGAAGTGTTACCTTTATGTATTTACGGCGGTTTTTCGGTCTTTTTTATCTATGGGGGGATCATCAATATCGGCACTATGCTGGGATCTGGCGTTGCGCTGAACTGGCAAGCGGTACTGGCCCGATATATTTCCGCTGTACCGATGGACCTGATTCACGCTGGGGCGACGGTGTTTTTCCTTCTGGTTTTAGCAAAGCCCATGATTGAAAAGCTGGATCGCATTAAGGTGAAATACGGGCTGATAGAGCCGTAAAGGGGAGGAAAAAGCGATGCCTGCCATGTTGCTGCATCTTCAGGGAACGATGTCTCATGTAGGAAAAAGCTTTCTTGCGGCAGGATTCTGTCGATTATTTGCCAAAATGGGTTACCGGGTTTCTCCGTTTAAGGCGCAGAATCTGGCCGGGAAGAGACATGTTCTCCCCAATGGGGAGGAGATCGGCGTAGGTCAGGCAGTGCAGGCCAGGGCGGCAGGAATTTGTCCCACCTCTGAAATGAATCCATTTCTTTTGAAGGTGATGCCGGACGGAGCGTTTTCCGCTTTTCTGCACGGCAGAAAGCTGACAAAAGAAGAGGGGGCGTTTTACCGTTCTCACCGAGAGATGCTGGTGGAGGAACTTCTCCGGGATTTTCGAAAACTGGAAGCAGCTTATGACATTGTTGTGATTGAGGGAGCTGGTTCTCCTGCTGAACCCAATCTGATGGACCGGGACATAGCTAATATGGGCTTTAGCCGGCTGGTAGGAGCTCCGGTGCTGTTGGTGGGGGACTGTGAACGGGGCGGCGTATTCGCTTCTCTGTACGGCACGGTGGAACTGCTGCCTGAGTCAGACCGACAGCGGATTAAGGGATTTATCCTCAACCAGTTTTCTGGGGATCTCTCTCTTTTAGAACCGGCGCCCAGCATACTCGAAGCCAAAACAGGTATTCCGGTGTTAGGCGTGCTGCCGAAACTTTCGGTTTGCCTGGAAGAAGAGGACCTTTCCTTTGGAGAGCCTCCAACCGGTTCTTTTGGTGAAGAGGAGACTTTTGAGCAGATTGCAAAGGTGATCGAAACAAGCCTTCCGGTAGATCGAATCCTTTCTATGATGAAAGACCGGGAGACTTAGACGAAGATTTAATCAGGGTATCTCAGAATGCAGAATGATTTCGTTTTGTATTCTTGATATAAAATTTTTATTTTAGGAGGAATGAAACGCGATGAAAAAAACATCCGGTTCACAACGGATCCTGTCGCTAGTTACGGCGTTGGTACTGGCTATTTCCATGTTCAGCACCAGTTTGTTTACCGTAATCGCCGCCGAGCTTCCGGATATTGATTCGACAAATATCAGTATTTCGGACGGTACCGGCTACTATGTCAAGGATCAGGTTCTGTATCAGTACGATACAGAGACAGAAGAGAGCACAAAAGTAGACGGCATGGAAAATTTAGACGCCGACTATGTGCTGTATGACGGAACGACTTTATATCTGGCCGGCACCAATATGGTAATTTCGGCCTATGATACCGCAACCTGGACGAAAAAGTGGACCTATGACCAGCAGGACAAGTTCAAGGTGATCTATGTAGATCTCTACTGCCAGCCCAATGCCGAAATGGTAATTCAGGGAGACTCCCTTTACATTTACGGTTTTGGGAAAAGGAATTCTAACACGACTGCGGTTGTCCTCACATTAAACAAGAATAATGGAACAGAAACAAATTTGGCATCCAAAAATTTTGTTTCTGGCTCAAAAGATGCCGACAGTGTTGTCCTTCAATCGGGGAATGATCTGATATTTACTGGTTCAACTTTTACGGTGGTTGATACCACCACGGGAGAAACCAGTTTTAACGGGCATCCCTTTGACGGCAATATGGCTTATGAAAGCGGCCTTTCCGCTTTTGTGGGAATCAGTGGAGGAGAATTGAAATACGCTTACTATGATGAGGATACGACGATTACGAATAATACGGATGCGAAAGACTTATCCCTGACCATTTCCGGCACTGACGCCAGCTTGATCTCAGTAGACAACGTACCTGTCGTTTTTTCTATTGAAAATGGAAAAGTGATTTACAGTATCTTTACCGGCGTCGATCTTGTGAAAAAAGAAACTGGTATTTCCGCTGAGGGAATTGCCTCTCTTTCTGTTCTGGGAACAGAGGTATATCTTTTCTCTACCGATGGAACCTTATCGAAAGTGACCGTGGATTTTAACGGCGTAAGTATTCATCAATCACCTACCAAGGAAGCGAAAGCTTTGGATGAGCGTGTAGATGCCATTTTAGAAAAAATTTCAAACTACAGCGGAGTTTCGTTGGACAGGCTTACATTGGAAGAAAAAGACGAGATTCTTGCCATTGAAACTGCATTCAATCAGTTAGATGCTTCTGAACAGAAGGGCGTTTTCAACAGAACATGGATTCAGAAGTTGAAAGATAAGACTGCGGAGCTTTCTCAAAATTTATCTGACATCATAGATGCCATTGATAAGCTGCCTGCTCCAGAAGAACTGACAAAAGATCAGGCGGATGATGTCAAAGCCGTAGAGAATACCTATAATGGTATGAGTGATTATGACAAAACTCTGGTGGAAAATTATGACAAATTCTCCTCTCTGCTGCAAAAAGTGGCAGCTTACGACGTAATTGATACCATAGCGGCTCTCCCAGCACTGGAAAATTTGACCCTGGACGATATCACTGCGGTACAGGCTGCCAGAAAAGCCTATGATGCCGTAACGGAAGAATGGAAGGACGAAGTTACCAATTTCAGCATTTTAGAAGCCGCGGAAGAAAAGCTGGATGAGCTGATGAGCGGCTATGAAATGGGTGAGGATGCTTATTGGTCATCTTTTGGCAAAGACAGTTCTAATGCAACTGTAGTGGACAGCAAGCTTCCCACTTCTTTGGAAGAAATGGAAATCATCCTCAATGGGCAGACGGAACAATTGTCTGTGAAAGAACCCATTATTATCGGAGAACGGATGTATGTGGTATCAGGCAAACAGCTGGTTTGTTATGATTTGGAGGGGAATCGAATCACAGGAGTAGATCTTTATTCCAGCGTAGGATTTTTCTCCCGTATCGCTTACGGCGACGGCAAAATTTTTGTGGCCCTTTCTAATCGGATTCAGGCCTTTGACGCCGAAACCTTAAAACCGTTATGGCTCTCTCCTGAGACAAGCGGTCAGACCATCTGTACGATTACCTACAACGACGGCTATCTTTACACTGGCTATACCAGCGGCGGCGGCGGTGGAATTGGAGAAACTTCCGGCGCATATTTCTGTGTATCAACCAAGGATGAAAACCCAGAAAACGGATATGAAGTCAAGGACTACACCTGGCTTTCCGAAACCGGCGGTTATTATTGGGCCGGAGGTGTAGTGGTAGGAGATAAAATTTACTTTGTAGGGGATTCTGGTATTCTGTATGCCCACCATCTCACTCAAGATATTGTATACGATACTTACGACTTAGAGGATCAGGTGCGGTCCAACCTAATTTATGATACTTCGATCAACCGTTTGATCGTAGCTACCAAATATACAGAAATTTTGTATACCATTGAACTGAAAGAAGACGGTACCTTTAATCATGAGACGGTTAAGCATACAAACGCGGGCGATATCAGCGGCGTAACCGGCGGGATTGCCAGCTACTATGGAAGAATTTATGTACCCTCCGGCGGGATGCATTCTTATGGGGATTTCACCGTACTGGACGCCAACACTTTACAGCCCGCTTATAGATTTGAAGGACTGCAAAGCCAGAGTATTCCTCTTGTTACCACCGCTTATGCTTCAGCGTCGAATAATTACAAGGTTTATGTTTATGCCATCGACTATCAAAGCGGCACCCTTATTGTTTTTGAAGACAGCCAGGGGCAGACTGAATATAAAGAGGTCTTCCGCATGGAAGGCAAAGAAATCATCGGCGGTGAAGAGCACAAAACAACCACCTATAACTCCTCTTCTTTAAAAGCCGACCAATACGGGAATCTTTACTTCATCGGCGGCAGCAGCTCTTATTTCGGCACTTATGGACAGCCTGATTACGAAAGAGGCGCTACTACCTATGCGTTGAGTATTTTCCGGAACATCAATGCTGCCTTTACCGTTCAGGATGTGGAAAACGCAGTATCCACCCTGCCGGATGAAATTACCTATGACAGCAAGAACGAAGTGATAAATGCCAAAGCCCGTTATGACGCTTTAACGGCTGAAGAACAGGCGCAGGTAACCAATCGTGACGAGCTTTTAACGGCGGTAGAAACGATTAACCAGATTACCGGTCAGATGGTGCAGGAAGTGACCGGAAATATCAGCAAAATTTCTGATCCGGTGACTTTGGCGGACGAAGAACTGATTGAAGAAACCAGCCGTCTATACGGCGCCTTGTCGGAAGACGACAAAACGTTGGTAGAAAATCGAGATGCGTTAAAAGCGGCGATTGCGGAATTGTATGATTTGAAAGCCTCTGTAGAGGGACTGGTTGAAAAAATCGACCAGCTTCCAGCAAAAGAGGAAATTAACCTGGATCATCAAGGCACCGTCAATGAGCTTTGGGCCATGTATGAGGCGCTTAGCGACAGTGATAAGAATGAGGTTGACAATATTCAGAAGCTTTTGGATGCGAAAGACAAAATCAAAGAACTCGCTGACAGTCTTGCGGCTCCCGGCCTTGCGGAAGACATTGAAGGGATTCAGGATGCAGATTCTGTGACCTTAGCCGATGAAGATGAAATCCTGAAGCTGTATGAGACCTATGAAAACCTCCATCCAGAGGCCCAGAAACTGGTTGGAAATTCTGATAAACTGCTAAACGCATATGAGAAAATTACCGCATACCGTGCGGCGGTAGATGAAATAGATAACCTGATCTGGAATGAACTGGATCCGCTTAACATTACCTTGAAAGACAAGGCGATGGTAGAAAAGATCATGGCAAAATACGCTGCTCTCCGTCCGGAAGAACAAAAATTTGTAAACTACTACTCCGATGTAGAGGACGCTTGGGCAATTATCCAGTCTCTGGAGCAGGGTGTAATTCCCAAACAGGTATTTGAAAATATTATGGGGACAGACCAAACTTATACAGTGGAGGGTGATGGATACACTATTTCCTTCAATGGGGCGGATATTACTGCGCCGGCTGATTTCAGATACGCTGTCACATTCGACCCCGCACAGAAGGCAGAGCTTATGAACTTGCTGTCAAAAGGCTTTTTCTTTGGCTTTGAGGAAACCAATTCCTTCCCGGGAAAAGCGGTTCTCACCATTGAAACGGATCTGATAGACGGAACCTATCAGCTTTATCGTTACAATACTGAAACTGCTCAGGCGGACAAGCTTCAGACCGTGGCGGTAAAAGACGGAAAAGCTACAATTACCATAGAACAGGGCGGAACCTATGGGCTGGCTGCTGAATCCCGCACCGAGCTTCCGGCGACTGACCCGAGTGCTACCGATCAGCCGGACACCGGAGAGAATGCTTTGCCGGTAACGGCGTCTCTGCTGCTTTCTTTCGGTTCTCTTGTTCTTGTCTTTTTGGCAATTCAGAAGAAAAGAAAGCTTGACTAAGTATAAATGGGGAAATTGGGGATGCTGACGCAGTCGGTATTCCCCCTTTCCTTTTGAAAGAGGACGAAATATGAAAAAACGCAATACTTCTTTAATGGGGAAAAAATTGCTGGCCGGCTTTTTGGTTTTCTGCTGCGTGCTGTTTGGCCTGACCGGCTGTAAGATTGAAACGCCGGAAGAGGCTGCCGAAAACGCGGCTTCTCTTTCTCAGTCCGTGGAAAGTACGGAAGAAAGCGAGCTTTCCGCAGAGGAATCCACTCAGGAAGCCTCTGCGTCTAGTTCGGACGCCGATACTTCTCAGGAGAGTGAATCTTCTTCGTCTGAAACTTCTTCCCAGACCTCCAACGGGAATACCCAAACGAACGAAAAGACAACGGGCTCTCAAAAATCATCTTCTGGCTTATCTTCCGGAAATTCTGGGTCTGCCTCCAGCTCCTCTGGCAGTACGTCTAAGCCTGCCCCGGTTGAGCCGGAGGATACGCAGCCGGATGAAAACAAGCCTCTGACCTGCACTCTTTCCATCACTTGCAAGACCATTTTGGACAACATGGATTTATTTAACAAGGAGAAGCTGGGGGTGCTCCCCAAGGACGGGGTGATTTACGCCAAGCGGACGGTTACCTTTTATGAAGGGGAAACCGTATTCGATGTGCTGTTAAGGGAAACGAAAAAGAACCGTATTCACATGGAACATGAAAATTTCCCATTATATAACAGCGAATACATTGAGGGAATTAACAATATCTACGAATTTGACTGCGGAGAAGGCAGCGGCTGGATGTTCAAGGTGAACGGTTGGTTCCCTAACTATGGCTGCAGCCGCTATGAGGTAAAACAGGGGGATCAGATTGAGTGGATCTATACCTGCGACCTGGGACATGATATTGGCGGGGAACTGGACCGTTACGAGTAAGCGGCGGAAGGAGAGACAGAATGAAATTTGTCATTTCTTATAGCTGCGGCAAGGACAGTACCCTTGCCCTGCACAAAATGCTTCAGGAGGGCCATGAGCCGGTAGGGCTTCTGGTGATGTATAACAAAGAGGCCGACCGCTCCTGGTTTCACGGTGTAGACCGAAGCCTTCTTGGGCGGATCGCTCGGTCACTGGAAATTCCTCTGATTCTCTGTGAGTCCACCGGAGAAGCATATCATCTCGCGCTGGAAGAGGGGCTGAGAAAGGCCCTTTCCTTAGGGGCGGAGTGCTGTGTCTTCGGAGACATTGACATTGAGGATAACGCAAAATGGTGTAAAGACCGCTGCCGCAGCGTGGGGATTGACTACCGCTTTCCCCTCTGGCATCGGGACAGAGTAGAGAATACAAAAGAATTGGTTTCTCTGGGATATGAGTGTGTGATCAAATGTGTGCGCAACAGCGACCTTCCTCAATCTATGCTGGGAAAAGCGCTGGATGACGCCGTTATTGGACAGATGGAAGCCCGCGGCATCGATGTCTGTGGGGAAAACGGGGAGTACCACACCTTGGTGCTCAACGGGCCGATCTTTCACCATCCCGTCCCCTATACCTGCGGGGAGATTTTAGATCTTGGAAACATCTCGGTGATTGACATTTATTAAAAAGCGGTTGGTGCGCTAAAAGGAAAAGACCTGGCGGGGATTTCCCCGCCGGGTCTTTTTTGCGCAACAGTTCTCGCGTCCCCCTTGACTGGGGACAGAGTCTATCCGTTCCAGCACTTATTCGGTTTCTTGGACATGGTCAGAACCAGTTCTCCGCCCCGCAGCAATTCTTCGTGGGTGAGGAAAGGCCGTTCCAGCGCCTTTCCGTTGAGGTATGCTGACTGAATATACGGTTTGCCCTCTCCGGCGCCTTTGCTTTTTACGGTAAAGATATTTCCGTTGTCCAGTTGAATGGAAACGGAGTCAAACAGCGGCGTACCCAAGGCGTACTCTCCGCTGCCCGGGCAGACGGGATAAAATCCCATCGCGGAAAAGACAAACCAGCTGGACATCGCGCCGCCGTCCTCGTCCCCGCAAATGCCGGTGGGGGTGTTGGTAAACCAGATATCCATCAGGCTTCTCAGGCGTTTCTGCGCCTTCCAGGGAGCGCCGTAATAATCGTAAAGATAAGGAATATGAAACGCAGGCTCATTCCCCATTGGGAACTGCCCCATCAGCCCAGTCGCGTCAGGAAATTGTCCCAAAAAGACAAATTTAGAATCCTCTTTCTTGGAAAAGCCCTCGGTAAACAGCCGGTCGAGGTTCTGGACGGCGGCTTCCTTTCCACCCATTAGTTCGGCCAGCCCTTCCGGATCATGAAAGACCGACCAGGTGTAGACATAGGTGTTGTTCTCCGCGCAGAAGTCCCGGCCGCCTTGGCCACCGCCCCATTTCGGATTGAAATCCTCCACCCAGTTTCCGTGAATATCCTTTGGCGCCATCATTCCGATTTCTTTCCGGTACAGATTTTTGTAATTCTGAGAACGGCCCATCAGATACTGATAGTCCTCCTCTTTCCCCAGATGCTTGGCAAGCTGGGCGGCGCACCAGTCGTCATAGGCGTGTTCCAGGGTGACGGAGATAGACTGACGGCGTTCATAGGGATGTACCCCTGGAGCGCTTTCCCTTTCTCCCTTTTGCAGCGCCGGGAAAAAGCCCTTTTCATAATAACACTGATCCAGCTCTCCTGCCTCTTGATCGCAGACCCAGGGCAGCATACTCTGCTGGGTGGCGTTTTTGTAGATCCCTTCATAAGCGGTGCGATAATCTGCTTCTAGCCCTTTGACGGCGGAATCGGCGAACAGCGCCGCCGCATGGAAGCCCAGCATCACCGGAGCGTCTCCTTTTGGCTGAGGGAAGGAAGGCATCAGTCCGCTTTGCCGGTACATCAGATTATAGCTGTCCACAATATCCTTTTGGTGGGCGGGGTCTAAAAGCAGCTGTAACGGATGCATACACCGGAAGGTGTCCCACAGTCCATCGTTGGTATAGAAGTAATCCCCATCGTGAACCTGCCGGTCGTAGCCGCTGTAATACTGTCCGTATTCTCCATAATTCGTCATTCGCTGGAAAGCACGGTAAAGGGCGGTATAAAAAGCGGCTCTCTTGTCTTTGCTGTTGCCGCTGACCCGAATTTTGCGCAGCAACTGATTCCAAACCTCTTTGGCTTCTTGTGCAAGGATAGACACCGTTTTGCCGCCTTTCCCCACCTCTCTGCGGTAGCTTTCTTCCGCCTTGGCAAAGGAAATAAAGGAAACCGGACAATAAAATTCAACCCTCCCTGCAAAGGAAAGACGAACGGTGGTTTGATCCAGGGTAGAGATGCCGTAATCCTGATTGCTGTAAAAAATCACATATTCATCTGCAAATTTGCCTAGAGCAGAGGCTTTCACCAAAAGCTTCAGCAAGCCGTCCTCGGTATGGATTTCGCTTCCTTGGGGAAGGGTGATTTTGATGCAGGACGCGTTTTTTACTTCATAACAGTAACAGTGTCTGGTAACAGTAGATTTTATCCGGATGTCGCTGTCGTCCAGATAAATTTTACTTTGATAACAGCGGACCTTTTCTCTCACATGGTCAAAGCTGTCATAATAAATGCCGTTCTGATCGCCGGGCAAAAAGAGCGCGCTGCCTGCGGGGAAACCGAGGGTTCTGTCATTGCAGTAATAGTCGTCGCAGGTAGCCGGAGCGGGATAGCTTCTCACATAGCTGTAAGGGAGCATGACCTCCGGTACAGTTGCTTTTAACAAATGAGAAATCGTTCCAATGTAGGGGTTAACCAAATCGGTCGGAGAATGGGACATAAAAACCTTCCTTTCACAATCATTGTAGTTATCCTTATTATAAAAAGCGCCGCTCAAAAATACAACCTCTATTCTGACGGTTCTTTTCTCCCCTTTTTGGAACTTTCGCCCGATGACGATATATCAAATGTCAAACTGCCAAACAGAAATTGGCAGATAAAAAATGAGGAAGAGTTTTGGAATAATTTGGACACAATATACTATATGTATAATGTAAGAGATAGAAATAGAGCCTCTGGCATATCTTTGCTTGATTTGGTTGTATTTTTGGCTGGTTTCCAGTATAATAACAATAAATAAGCCTGTCCGGTGTGGAAGCAATAACGCGGTGTGGGAGGTCTGGAAATGAAAAAAGAGCAGGTATTGCGAGCGTCCCTTGTAAGTATTTTATTTATTCTGGCAGGGATCATACTGTCTTATTCTGTTTCTTTGGAATTTCATCCCGACCGCACAGTAAGTTATTTGAGCCGCATCCAATGGGCGGTATTTTTTGTGGCGGTTTTAACAATAGCGGTGGTAATCGCTTGGAAAGGTACCGAAAGCTATCAGATTCGCCATGCGCTGATGAAGTCCTATACTTGCGGGTTACTGCTTTATTATCTGTTTGCGGTGCTGGGGCTGCTGTTTTTTTCCAGAGACCTGGCTCATATCGATCAGATTGCCGATCAAAAAGAATATCTCGATCGGTATGTCAGTTTGATTCCCTTTGAAACCTACCGGCAGATGTTTGAGCAATATAGCAGTGATGTTTTGGCGCTGCGGGACAGTGTGATTCTTTTTGCAGGACGTCTGGCAGCTTTTCTGCCGTTGGGACTGTTTCTGTTGATTTTAATTCGAGCCTTGCGGCGTTTTTGGAGATATACTCTGGTGATGACCGGTTCGATTCTGATCGTGGAAATTTTTCAGTTTAGTTTTTTTCTGGGAAGTGTGACCCTGGATGGAATCGTGTTGAATGTTTTGGGGGCGGAATTTGCCTATCTCACTTTTTGGAATCCCTGGGTTCAGAAATTTTTGAGAAAATTCTGTTTTGTGGAAACGTGAGCAGAGCCAACGGAATCAGGAATCAGCGGCGGTACTTTGACTCTGCCCGCGAATTGGCAAATATCAACCGCAAAAGGAAATCAGATATGCCATCATTTTTTATGGATCCATTGTCCGCATAAGAGCTGATGGACGATGGATTTGTTTTTTCGCAGTTTTTATCGTTTGAAATTGTCGATTTTTGTCGATTCTGTAAACGGAGGGGAAACAGCATGGTAGTGCAGATAAATAGCGCGGGACTTCTTGGCATGAATGCCTATTCCGTAACGGTAGAAGTAGATTTTCTTCGGGCCTTGCCTGCTTTTGATATTGTGGGGTTACCGGATGCGGCGGTAAAGGAAAGCAGAGATCGGGTGAGATATGCCATTAAAAACTGTGGCTATCAGTTTCCGGAGAGCAGAGTGACAGTCAATCTCGCTCCCGCTGATGTCAAAAAGGCCGGGCCGATGTATGATCTCCCCATTTCTCTGGGAATTTTGATTGGAACAGGGCAGGTCGCCTGTTCGGTTGAAGAGGATCTCTTTTTGGGAGAGCTCTCCTTGGGGGGAGAAATCAGAGAAGTGACCGGCGTACTTCCGATGGTGATTTACGCCAAACAGCAGCATTATAAAAGGGTGTTTGTCCCCTTCGGTAACGGGGCCGAGGCGTCGGTGGTAGACGGAATCGAGGTTTACCCCATTCAGCACTTGAATCAGGTCATTAGCTTTCTGGAAGGAAAAATCTCGTTGGAGCCCGCCCGATTTGTCCCTTCTCTGCATCAGGATACCGACTTTTTGCCGGATTTTTCTGAGGTAAAGGGACAGGAAAATGCCAAGCGCGGATTGGAAATTGCCGCTGCGGGAGGACACAACGCTCTGCTGATCGGTCCTCCCGGTGCCGGAAAAAGCATGCTTGCCAAACGGATGCCTTCGATTTTGCCGGATATGAGCTTTGAGGAATCTATCGAGGCCACAAAAATTCATTCGGTTGCGGGACTTTTGGATCCGGAGCATCCCTTGGTGACGGCTCGTCCTTTCCGCGCGCCGCATCATACGGTTTCTCCTGCCGGACTTTCGGGAGGCGGTATGATTCCCCGGCCGGGAGAGATCTCTCTCGCCCATCACGGCGTGCTGTTTTTAGATGAACTTCCGGAATTCAGCCGGGCGGCTATGGAGGTTCTCCGCCAGCCGATGGAGGATGGCAAAGTCACCATTTCCAGAGTAAACGGCAGTTTGACCTATCCTTGCTCCATTATGGTGATAGCGGCGATGAACCCCTGCCCCTGCGGCTATTTTGGACATCCCACCAGGGCCTGCACCTGTTCTTCCGAGCGGGTGGCCAAATATCTTTCCCGGGTATCAGGTCCGCTTTTAGATCGTTTGGATCTGCATATCGACGTCATGCCGGTAGAATTCCGCCAGATCACCTCCACCAGGCCGGCGGAGAGTTCTGCTGAGATTCGCGGCAGAGTCAATGAGGCCAGAAAGCTGCAGCAGGAACGTTTTTCCGGTTCCGGCATCTCTTCCAACGCACGTATTACGCCGGGCAGACTGCAGGAATTCTGTCCAATGGAAAAGAGCGCCCGGGATTTATTACAGAATGCCTTTGACCGTATGGGACTTTCGGCAAGAGGATATGAGCGGATTGTAAAGGTTGCCCGCACCATTGCGGATTTAGACCATCAGGAGGTCATCGGGCCTCAGCATATTGCGGAAGCGATCCAGTATCGAAGCCTGGATCGAAAATATTGGTACAGACAAAAGTAAGGGGCCAGGAGGGTTCCCTTACTTTTTGATCAATGGATGAATCCGAGAAAAAGCACTTGACAAATCGGGGAAAAAGTTGGATAATAAATATCGTTATCTGCGGATGTAGTTTAGTGGTAAAACTCCAGCTTCCCAAGCTGGTGTTGCGGGTTCGATTCCCGTCGTCCGCTCCAGACCTGCGGTCAGCAATTTGCGACCGCAGGTTTTTATTTTGAAGTTTTGTGCCCGCGCTTGTAGCAGGCATCTTTTTCGTTCACGTTTTCCAATGGCGAATTACCGCCTATAGACGCACACTCACGTTGGTGGGGGTGCGTTTTCGTTTAGTATGAAATGGAAACCGTGAGCAGGCTTCGCTCTTGTTGCCCTCAATCCTTTCCGCTGTGCAAAAAGTCAATTTGCAACCCTCTCTTACCAAAATGTTGTATCTGAGTTTAAGCCATATTTTACGCAAAAGTTTTTTACACCAAAATTGACTCGGTTTTCCCAATCATTTGAATCTCTAAGCCCGCATGAAATTCATTGTAGCAAAAAACGAACTGTGGTCAACTGGTTTTATATAAGAATATCTCAATCTCAATTATTTGTGTGTTATCTCGCTTGAAGATAAGAATCTTTCAAGTTATAATAAATATAATCTTCTTTCAAAGAAATATGCACTTGAAGGGGGCGTTCTTTTATGATATGTATACGAGATAACTACTCAGTACAGTTGACATAAACTGTTGGCAGATTGTACTGAGTAAAATTGAACTTGCTGGCAGTCACAACTGTACTGACTATTTTGTGAGCATGATGATTTACAATAGTATCAAGGAGTACAGTTATGAGATTTATAAAACAAATTTTAAGAAAGAATAAAATTTTGGTTTTTACGTATTTGGCAATAGGTGTGTTAAATGCTTTTATGATAAACTTCAAATCTTATTTCTTTCAAAGAGTGATCAATGGCCTGACTGATCAAACGCTTCTGTTCGCTGAGTTGATTTTTTATGCAATGATTCTTTTAGCCGTATTCAGTGTAGGTTATGCGGAGGAATATCCGGGCAAAAAATTGGAACATGGTATTTTTCTTGATTTCAAGTTATTGGCTTTACAGAAAATCAGCAAAATTGATTATCAAGAATACCAAACAATCGGAACAGGCAAGTTGATTCAGAGAATTGAAAATGGGGCAAGTGCTGGGAAAGGTGTCATATTTGATTTTTGGTTTCAAGTTATCCGAGAACTGTTTCCCAAGATGTTTTTCAGTGTCTACTTTATTTGCAGAATTGATCAGAGGATTACTCTCTTCCTTTTGATTGGTTACGTCGTTGTATTTATTGTAACAAATGTACTGTTAAAGTTCCTATACCAGATGAAAGAGAAGATACTGAATAATGAAGAAGCATTGAATCGCTTTTTAGTACGTGGCTTTATGGAGATGCTTGTGTTTCGTATGGCTCGTCAATTTCCATACGAAATGAAGAAAGCAGCCGAAGCCAAGAAAGATATTGTGGATTCCAAAACCAAAATGACCATGATCCATGAAGCCTTTTTCACAATATTTGCACTGTTAGTGGCATGCTTGGATATTGGCATCCTGTTCTATGCGTGGCAAGTAAAAACTTTATCCATTGGCTCTGTTGTCACCCTCATTTCACTTCTTGACAACGCATATACACCCATTGCAATTTTTAATGTGCTTTATGTGCAGTATAAGTTAGACAAGACAGCGTATAAAAGGTTTGAGCAATTCTTAAATCTAAAAAATGATGAACAGCTTGAACAGGGAACGCACCCGGATGGGTTTACTGGAGAAATTTGTGTGAAGGATTTGTCGTTTACCTATGACGAAAGAAAGGTGCTGAATCATGTGAATCTCTTCATTCGCAAAGGTGAAAAGATTGCTTTTGTGGGTGAATCTGGTTCTGGCAAATCGACCTTAATTAAACTGCTGGTCGGCTTGCTGAAATATGAAGATGGACAGATTCTTTTAGACGGTCAGCCAATATCGCAAATAGCCCTGAATGCGCTTTATAGCAGAATCACTTATTTATCACAAGATACTCCTGTTTTTGACGGTACAGTAAAAGAAAATATGATATTTGACCGAGCGGTACCAAGAGAGAATTTGCTGAACGTACTTGATAAGGTGCAGTTAACTTCGCTGATTCATTCTCTGCCTCATGGTGTAGATACACCGATTGGAGAAAAAGCGTCTTCTCTTTCTGGCGGGGAAAAGCAACGTCTTGCGTTGTCAAGAATATGGTTTCAAAATTCTGACATTGTTATTTTGGATGAAGCAACCTCTGCATTGGACAATCTAACAGAGGAGAAGGTGATGAATGAAGTCATAACGCATCTGCAAGACACAACTGTCATCGCCATTGCACATCGCCTTGACTCCATCAAAGGCTTTGACCGTATTGTTGTATTCAAAAATGGTGATATTGTGGGCGAAGGAAGTTTTAATGAGTTGATGAATTCTAATTCGTATTTTGAAAGACTCTACCACAGCAGTTTAGAACCGATTTGATTTTAATCAATGAAGAAGCCCGGGGCAAAGATGTTCCGGGTTCTTTTCTTTTTCCTGGCAGGAATAGTTCACAATGATAGAAATGATATATTTGTGAATTTTTTGAGGCGTACTTTGTCCGGATTTCCGGACAAAGTACGCCTCTTGCGTTTTGCTGAGAAACTGCGTCGGTTTATTACCGGACATACTGCCTTAAATTAGACCGAGAGCCGTAAAGAAAGGCCCGAAGCAGATCTCTGCTTCGGGCCTTTCCCCTATCTTATAAATTTCCCAGTCTCAGGCAATCACTGCCAAAACAACATGGGCAAACATGAGAACGCATACCAGGATGGACAAGCTGATATGAGCTTTTTTCCAAACGGTTCGGGGAATTGCTTTTCCCAGCAGCGCCAAGACGCCAAGAAATACCAGAAAGATCCACACAAGCGCCCCGCTTGCCGCTGCGGATGATTTCCCCGCCAGCACGCCGTGGATACCTGCCGTCACAATCAGTAAAATGCCGTAAACACTGTGGTAGGAAAACAGCTTCTGCAAAAATGGAGATGATCGGAAAGCCGTTTTCTTCTTTAACGGCGTGAGAATACACAGCAGGGTCAATACAATACTTACTGCGGCAAAAAGGTGGCTGAACAGAATAGAAATCATAAAGTCTCCTTCTTAGTTAGTTGAAACTAACTAAAGTATACCAGAATTATGAAAAATGTCAAGCTTTTTTCCGGATGAATTTTTATAACAGATGAAAACGAAAAGGCATCTGCTTTTTGTCCTAGAAAAAGCGGTCCCTGTGGAACGTTTGTAATCGCTTCTGTTTTTCAGAACAAATGGGAGACGGAAAACGACCTTGCAGAGGAGGGAAAAAACAAACCGGCAACAGGGTTCTGTTTAAAAACAGAGGCCCTGCTGCCGGCAAAATTCAGAAAAAGCAATTTCATTGGAATAACATGGTACAAAAAATTTGATCAACATATCTAATAGCTTTTTACCAATTCCATGACAACCTGTTCCCATCGAACCAGATTTTCCAGACGGTATCCCACCGAGCTGATATCTTTGAGGACGATGTCACAGCTGCATCCGTTGCGTTTGCAGGCGTTGAGAGTGCGGCCGATTTCCCGGCGCAAAGCGTCTTCGTCCAGATTAAGGGAAACCGCGGCTGGATTCGGCTTGTTTGCCAGGACGTACTTTTTCCCGATGGCTTCAGCCGCAACGTCTACATCCGCCCAGGGGGTGATGGAGATTTTCCGCAGATGAGGAAGAGTTTCGACTAAATCGATTTTTTTGTCTAAAGGCTCACAGCAGCCATAGTAAACAAGGCCGAAGGGCTCCATCATTTTTCTCATATACTGAATGTCGAATTCCTCATGCATCTGCTTGGAAACCGACCCGAAGATCTGCGCCATTCCTCTGCCCCAGATCTGGCTGCGTTTGGTGGTTTCCTGCTGTTGATCCCCCGGCAGGGTGCTGTTTAAGGCGCTGGTGCAGTGGATGTCAATGGGATTTGCCTCGTAAAGCCCCAGACGTTCCATCTGTTCAGAAATACTGATTTCGATTTCAGCAAATTTGGAGACCACCGCGTGGCTGAACTCCGGACGTTCTGCCAGATCCATCAGCAGCGGCGTAACGCCCCGATAGCGGGCAATTTTGTCCCACATGGTCATGTAGGAATTATGTCCCACAATTTTCACGGGAAGAATATCTCCGATTGCGTTGGCAATTTTTTCAAACCGGCGCTTTGTTTCCGTTTCGTCATAGGTAAGGGTGGGGATTTTGATTCGTTCCAGATCCTCATAGCTGGAGAGCTGGTCGTGATATTTGTGAGAGATGATGTGATTGTTCTGATCAAAGGTGCGGGTCTGCTCCTCTACGGTAAGGCCGATATCCGACTCATAGTATACTTTATGAATCGGATAAAAGGGCGTTAAAATCATATCCGCCGGAAAGTGTTTCCACTGGAAGAGTTTTTTGCGAAAAAATTCTTCTGCCCCTTGAAAATCCGGATCGGTGCATTTCAAAGTCAAAGAGCCGTCTACATTCAGCTCATGAAAGGGAATTTCATCTATCAATACCACCGGGCGGATCATTTGCAAATCGTTGACTGCTCGATGCAGGATGCGGCGTTCTTCATTTTCCTTCGACTGGCTCGCCTGAAAATATTCGTAGGCCAAGCGGCGCAGGAGGGTGAGTTCGTTTGTCATATGGAAGTCTCCTTTCGACTGTTCCGGAAGGGGCTGTTGCCCCGAACCGGATTTATCAATCAGGCTCATTATATCTGTTTTTTCTCTTTCTGAAAATCGGTAAAACAGTCAAAAAACAAGACATGAATTTGTGGAAAATCAATTAGGACACTGTAAATTGGCTATGATACTCCAGAGTATCCAAAATAGAGAGCAAATCAGTTTACTGGAAGCGGCTGAGCGTCTCTTCCACCTTTTCCCGGTCCCATTGGGCGGGGACGTATTCCCCCTTGATAAACTCATGCCAGTGCCCTGGCGTATAGGTTTCCGTGTAGTATTGACAAGCCCATTCGCCGCCCAAACCTGCCTTGACCCGTTGCTGGATTTTCTTCTCCGCCACGGCGTCGATTTCCGCCTGTTCTTCTTCGGTGAACTGATTTTTGACCGGCGGCAGGGTCAGCAGGAACTCCATCCAGACCAGCTTGTCGACGTTGGAGAGCTCGTCGTCCGGGGGATAAAGAGGCATCGCCTGATAGGTGCGGAAGAGAACCTCCCCGGCATCAGGGCGGGACAGCAGCTCCCGCACCATGGGATAAAGCTCCTTATTTTCGGCAGAATAGCCCTTCCCCATCCAGTAGGTGGGATCTAAGGGATAGCCGTTGGAGAGAGGCATAAAAAGTTCGTGATGAGTTAAAAAGGTACAGAGCAGAGCGTTAGTGGACATCATCCTGATCCGGAAAAGGGGAACGTGTCCGATTTCCCATCTTTCCTCCACCTCTAAGGTTTCCCACTCCGGCGTGCCGGGATAGACGGGATAACGGTAGGGCAGGTTGCAGAAAACCGAAAGGAACAGAAAACCGCCCAGCAATAAAAGGGCGAAAAACCGCTTTCCAATTTTGACAAGTTTCATCTCATCAGCGCCCCTTTCTGATAGCAACCAAAGCAGTTAAAAACAGCGATTCTTTATCTATAGAATACATTTTTTCTGAACAAAAATCAATCAGTATACTCTATATTTATAGTATCTATTTCTCCGCGATATGATTTGATTTGTCGGCGAAGAGAAAGAGACAATAACGATAGTTTTCTTATGCAGAAGGTAACCTGGTGATCTTCTGTAGTGTTCCAAAAAAATTAGTTCAAAATTCTTATAGATTTCAAGAATCTTATATTTACTTTTCCAAATTTGCCCCCTATAATGAAAGAGAAAAATGGTATTTTACCCAAAGGAGGATACTTATGCTATATAAACACAATCAAGCATCTCAGCTTTCCAACGAGCTCTTTGAAAACCCCACCTCCGAATACCGGGGCGTGCCTTTCTGGAGCTGGAACACCAAGCTGAAGAAAGAAACCCTCTTAAAGCAGGTGGACATCTTCAAGGAGATGGGGCTGGGCGGCTTTCACATGCACTGCCGCGTGGGATTGGACACCCCCTATCTCAGCGACGAGTTTATGGACTGCATTAAGGCTACGGTGGAAAAGGCCAAGGAAAACAAGATGATCGCCTGTCTGTATGACGAGGACCGTTGGCCCTCCGGCGCGGCCGGCGGACTGGTGACCAAGGACGAACAGTACCGCAGCCGTTACTTGGTATTCACCCCCTTTAAAACAGAGGATAAAGAAGTAGACCGTGAGAAGATCGTTATCTCTTCCATGAAGAGCGCTTCCCAGGGAACAGGCCGGTTATTGGCCTGCTATGGCGTCACCTTAAAGGACGGCTGCCTGGAGCACTACCGGATGCTTTCGGATGAATCCCAGGCGGAAGAAGGGGAGGCCGTTTGGTACGCCTATCTGGAAATCTCCCCCAAAAGCCCTTGGTACAACAACCAAACCTATGTGGACACCTTGAATAAAAAGGCGATTGAGCGGTTTATTGAGGTCACCCATGAAAAGTATTATCAAACAGTGGGAGATGAGTTTGACGGCGTAATCCCGTCGATCTTCACCGATGAACCCCAGTTTGCTCACAAAACCACTCTGAACTTCGCAGAGGAACAGGCCGAGGTCATCATCCCCTATACAGATGGCTTTGACGAATTTTATGAAAAATGCTACGGCGAGGCCTTTTTGCCGCATCTGCCGGAGATTTTCTGGGAATTGCCGGATCAGAAGGTATCCCAGCATCGTTACCGTTACCACGACTGTATTGCGGAGCTTTTTGCCAGCTCCTTTGCCGATACGCTGGGAGACTGGTGCAGAAAACACAACATCATGCTCACCGGCCATATGATGGAAGAACCCACCCTCCAAAGCCAGACTGTAGCTTTGGGCGAAGCGATGCGTTCTTACCGGGGATTTGACCTGCCGGGAATCGACATGCTCTGCGACCGGTATGAATATTCCACCGCGAAACAGGCCCAAAGCGCCTCTCACCAGTTCGGCTGCCCAGGCGTTATGAGCGAGCTCTATGGCGTAACCAACTGGGATTTCGATTTCAGAGGACATAAGCTGCAGGGAGACTGGCAGGCCGCTTTAGGCGTTACCATGCGGGTGCCCCATCTGTCCTGGATGAGTATGGGCGGCGAAGCGAAGCGGGACTACCCGGCTTCTATCTTCTATCAATCCCCCTGGTACAAAGAATATCCTTTGGTGGAAAACCATTTTGCGCGCTTGAACACTGCTATGACCCGGGGTCAGGCAAAGGTTCAGGTAGGGGTGATCCATCCGGTAGAGAGCTACTGGCTCCATTTCGGTTCCAAAGAACAGACCGACAGTGTCCGGGCGGAAATGGATCAGAATTTTGAAAATATCATCGAATGGCTGCTGTTCTCTCAAATCGATTTTGACTTTATCGCAGAGTCTTTATTGCCGATCCAGAACCAGCCGGAAGAAAAGGACACCCTTTCTGTAGGAAAAATGAACTATAAAGCGGTGGTGGTGCCCTCCTGCGAGACCATCCGCCGCACCACTTTAGAGCGTCTGAAAGCCTTCCGCAAAGGCGGTGGGATGGTGCTGTTCGCCGGGGATGTCCCCACGTTGGTGGATGCGATTCCCAGCGAGGAGGTAAAGGAATTCGCCAAAGAGTGCGTCACCGTACCCTTTATCAAAACCCGCGTAGTAGCGGCTTTGGCTCCTTACCGGGATCTTACCATGAAAAACGGAGACGGCACCGATGCGGATAATCTGCTCTATCAGATGAGAAAAGACGGCGACAGCCAGTGGCTCTTTATCGCCAACGGCAAGCCGGTGCTCAACAAAGATGTTCCTCACAGACAGGATTTAAGGATTCAGATTGCCGGCGAATGGGACGTAACCCTGTATGACACCCTGACCGGGAAGATCTCTCCTCTTTCTGTTTCCTGGGAAAAAGGAAAAACCCTGCTGAACACATCCCGTTATGAGGAAGACAGCATGCTGTTAAAACTCTCGCCCAAAACGGAGGCGGTAGCCGAAAAGCAGACTCAAACCGCGGATCAAGCGGCGTCCCGCATCGGCTTCCGGGTACCGGTAACTTTGACTGAGCCCAACGCCCTGCTGCTGGATGTTGCGGAATATCGTTTCGACAACGGCGAATGGCAGCCTTTGGACGAGGTACTGCGGATTGACAATAAGTTCCGGGAGCTTTTGGGATATCCTCTGCGGATGGACGCTTTGGCTCAGCCTTGGACCGAAACCCACGAGGTGGTATACGACCACACCCTGTCTCTGCGCTTTACCGTTCATTCCGAAGTGGAAGCAACGGGAGTTTGCCTGGCACTGGAAGATTTGGCTCATACCACGATCTATGTCAACGGTGAGCAGGTAGAAGGCAAGGCCGACGGCTGGTATGTAGATGAAGCCATCCAAAAGGTACACCTGCCTGATTTAAAACCAGGGGACACCCAGATTGTGCTGGAAATCGCCTACGGCAGAAAATCCGGCGCAGAATGGTGCTATCTGCTGGGAGACTTCGGCGTCAAGGTTGCCGGTGTGAGAAAGACCGTGATCTCTCCGGTAAGAGAGCTCAACTTCGGCGATATCACCACCCAGGGACTGCCCTTCTATACCGGCAATATTGTATATCATGTGGAAACAGAGCTGTCCGACGGCTGTGAATTGGAAATCAGCAAATACCGCGGGGCGCTGCTCTCGGTAGATTTGGACGGCAAGCTGGCCGGAAAGATCGTTTACTCTCCCTACACCCTCGCGTTCCATGATTTAACACCCGGTATGCACCGGCTGGACATCACTCTATTTGGAACCCGTTATAACGGATTCGGCGCTTTGCATAACTGCGACGAGTGCTTCACCTGGCACGGCCCGGATGCATGGCGTTCGAAGGGAACCAGCTTTTCTTATGAATATCAGTTGAAAAAGGCAGGTATTTTAAAAACCCCGGTGATCAAAAGACCTGCCGGAAAATAAGCCGAAAAGGATGATTGCAGATGAAATTGCCAAAGTATTATGAAGATATCCACGCATTACATGTAAACGCTATGCCAATGCGCGCTTACTACATCCCCTTCTCCTCAGCGGAAAAGGGGGCGTCTGGGGACAAATATTCCTCAGACCGTCTCATCCTCCTCAATGGAGAATGGAAATTCTCCTACTATCCCAGCATCTATGATGTGGAGGAGGAATTCTGGAACCACGCCTGCGGGTTTAATATCCTTTGCGTGCCCAGCGTCTGGCAGGTGAATGGGTATGATTTGAACCAGTATACCAATGTAAGGTATCCCTTCCCCTATGACCCGCCCTATGTGCCTCATGAAAATCCCTGCGGCGCTTATGTCCGGGAATTTGACTGGCATGCCAGCGCGGACGCGCCGAAGGCTTACCTCAACTTCGAAGGGGTGGATTCCTGCTTCTATGTCTGGCTCAACGGCAGCTTTGTAGGGTATGGGCAGGTTGCCCACGCCACCAACGAGTTTGACGTGACTCCCTACCTTCAGGAAGGGAAAAACACCATCGCCGTATTGGTGCTCAAATGGTGCGACGGCAGCTATTTTGAAGACCAGGATAAGCTGAGAATGAGTGGGATTTTTCGTGACGTTTACCTGTTAAACCGTCCGGAAAATTGTATCCGGGATTTCTTTATCAAAACCCCGCTGACCGACGGTTATCAGAAGGCGTCCGTAGAGGTAGAGCTGGACTTTTTAGGACAAGAGGTGCCGGTGGAGTATGCTCTTTCTGACGCGGAAGGGAATCTTTTGATTCAGGGCACAGCTTCTCAGAAACAGATTTCCATTCCGGTGGAGCATCCTACCCTCTGGAATGCGGAAAATCCTTATCTCTATACCCTGGTATTGAAAACCGAACACGAAACGATTGTAAACAGAGTGGGGATCCGTGAAATCGCCATCAAGGACGCGGTGGTTTACGTCAACGGCGTGAAGGTAAAATTCCGGGGAACCAACCGTCACGACAGCGACCCGGTGGTGGGAAGCGCTGTAGATGTGGCGAGAATGAAAAAAGATTTGATGCTGATGAAGCAGCACAACATCAACGCCATCCGTACCAGCCATTATCCAAACGCGCCAGTATTTTATGAGATGTGCGACCAGTATGGCTTCTATGTTATCGACGAGTCGGACATCGAAACTCACGGCGACTTAGAAGTGTACTGCATGGGAGACGATGAGTATCGCACCGTATTGGTCAATCAGCCGGAATATGAGGACGAAGTGATGGACCGTGTTCAGAGAAACGTCCACCGGGATAAAAACCGTCCTTCTGTGGTGATCTGGTCAATGGGGAACGAATCCTTCTTTGGCGTGAATCTGGAAAAGGCTTTGGCTTGGACCAAGTCCTTCGATCCTACCCGTCTGACCCATTATGAGGGCGCTCTTCATGAAGTAAGAGGACATAAAAACGACTATACCAATATTGATTTGTTTAGCCGGATGTACGCCTCCTGTGAAGAAGTAGAAGAGTATTTCTCCAAAAATCCAGATAAACCCTTTGTTCAGTGCGAATATGTCCATGCGATGGGCAACGGCCCCGGGGATATTGAAGATTATTTTGCCCTCATCGACAAATACGACGGTTTCTGCGGCGGTTTTGTCTGGGAATGGTGTGATCATGCGGTGGACTTGGGCAGAACTCCGGACGGCAAAAAGGTTTATGGTTACGGCGGCGACTTTGGAGAATATCCTCATGACGGAAACTTCTGCATGGACGGACTGGTCTATCCGGACAGAACACCCCACAATGGCTTAAAGGAACTGAAGAATGTTCAGCGTCCGGTGAGAGTCAAAGATTTTGATGGGGAGAAAAAACAGGTCACCATTCAGAATAAATTGGACTTTACCAACTTAAAAGATTTCTTAACGATCCGCTATACCCTCACAAATGACGGGGAAACGGTTTATACAGGTGAAATCGCCTGCGAGGACTGCCTTGATCTGCCGCCTCATGAAATGAAAACGCTGACGTTGGATTATCCCGATCTGGAAGCCGGAAAGGCTTACCTGAAGCTCGACTATATCCAGAAGGTAGATCGTCCCTTTACGAAAAAGGGTTATCTCCTGGGCTTTGATCAGGTCGAGGTTCCTACCAAGGACAATCGGAACCAGATGGTGGCGAAATTGATTGCCCAGAACGCTCAGGGAGATATCACAGTAACAGAGGACGAACGCTTTATTACCCTCAGCGGCGGGAATTTCTGCTATGTTTACAATAAGCTGAAAGGTCTCTTCCAGGAAATGGTTGCTGATAACCGCACCGTTCTGACCCGTCCGATGGAATACAACATCTGGCGTGCTCCTACTGATAACGACAGAACGATCAGTGAGGAATGGAGAAAATGGGGTTATCACCGACTCTCCACCCGGGCTTATGATACCGAGTGGAAATGCCAGTCTGACGGCAGCGTCGTTCTCAATACCAAGGTGGCGCTGACCTCGGTCTACCTGCCTACTATTGTGACGGTAACCGCTTGCTGGACAGTTCGTCCGGACGGAGAAATCCGCGCAGATCTTCACGGAGACAAAAAAGCGCTTCAGCCGTTCCTGCCGAGATTCGGCCTGCGTTTGTTCCTGCCGCAGGAATGCAATCAGGTGACCTATCTGGGATACGGGCCCAATGAAAGCTACATCGACAAACGCCGTGCAAGCTATATCGGAACATTCACCTCTTCTGTGAGCGATATGCATGAGGATTACATCAAGCCTCAGGAAAACGGCAGCCACTATCACTGCGACTATGTCACAGTGCAGGGGAACCACGGCGGCCTGATGGCATATGCCCAGACGCCCTTTAGCTTCAACGCTTCTGAATATACGCAGGAAGAACTGACTCAGAAGAAGCACAACTATGAACTTGTTAAATGCGGAGAAACGGTGCTTTGTCTGGATTACCGCCAAAGCGGGATCGGTTCCGCAAGCTGCGGCCCGAAATTGGCGGAGAAATATGAACTCAACGAGCTTTCTTTTGACTTTTCAGTCAATCTGAAACCGTTGACTAAATAATTTGCGAATCATTTGGTAATGAGAAACCGCCGGACGGGATGGTCCGGCGGTTTCTTGCTTCATGTGGGTAAGCCATAAGCACAAACAGAAATTTAAATTCTAAAACCTAGCCGGTTCTAGACTCCCTTTTTGGGGACAGTTATCCCGAAGTGTTTTGCCGGGCGTTTCACCCCGGCACCCCGACTTCCTTTTGATCCACGTCAAAAGGA